>JAHYIU010000020.1 GCA_019429425.1 Candidatus Syntrophosphaera sp. | reverse complement strand
GCCTGCCTCGATCTCCTCTACCACTGTGCGTTTAAACTCTTCGCTGTAGCGGACTTGGGGACGTGTTTTCTTCATTGGTCATACTCCTTACTATAGGTTTTTGGTCAACCTATTTCAGGACGGGTCATCCTTTTCAAGCTGCCTATCACTTGGCTATCCACTGTCTATCACTTGTCTATAGTAGACAAGTGATAGACAGTGGATAGCCAAGTGATAGACGCCCTGGCCCGGGGGCGATAAGGGCATGGTGTTGTCATTCAGGAAGATAGGAAGGTCGATGCGGCACCGGAAGAAGAGCGGTCAAAGAAAAACGGGCCAGCCTGTGAGGGCCAACCCGTTTTCATTATTGGAGGCCAGAAGGACTTATTTGTTCAAGTCTTTGGCCTTGATATGGTCTTTCTTGGGTTTAATGGCTGATTCCTCGACGAACTGGATGATCGCCATGGGAGCTGAATCGCCCCTGCGGAACCCGGCTTTAATGACGCGCGTGTAGCCGCCGTTTCTGCCTTCAAAGGCGGGCGCGATCTCCGTGAAGAGTTTTTTCACCAGGGTTCTGCTGCCGAGGACGCTGTAAGCCAGGCGCCGGGAATGGACGGTGTCGTTCTTTCCGTAAGTGACAACGCGTTCAACATAGCTTCTGAGTTCTTTTGCCTTGGCCAGGGTGGTGGTGATCTGTCCGTGTTCGATCATGGATTTGACCAGGTTACAGATCATCAGCCGGCGGGCGTCCATTTCCCGCCCGAATTTTCTGCCTTCAACTCTATGTCGCATTTTTTACCTTCTTTTTTGATGGTGGGACCGGCTTTCTGGGCGTGACGATCTCTTCCGCGGGCTCTTCCAAGGCGGGGGCTTCCTCTTCGGTTTTGATGCCCCGGCTCTTGGCCTCGCGGATCTTGCCATAGATGCCATCGACGTCCATGCCGAGTTCCAGGTCGTATTTCTTTAATTTTTGAATTATTTCTTCCAGTGATTTCTTGCCAAAATTGCGGAATTTCAGCATTTCGGCCTCCGATTTGGAGACGAGTTCGCCGATGGTTTCGATGTTCGCGGCGTCGAGGCAATTGGCCGCGCGCACCGTGAGCTCGATCTCGCGCACATTCAAAGAGAGGATGCGTTCCTTTTCCTCGAGGTCGGGATCGAGTTCGACGTCACGGATATATTCCGGTTCGGTCTCGAACAGGCAGATCTTGCCAGCCATGTCGCGCAGCAGTTTGGCTGAGAGGAAGAGCGCGATCATTGGCTCGATGGCGCCGTTGGAATGGATGTCCAGGATCAGCCGGTCGAAATTCATGCGCTCTTTGACACGCTGGTGGGTGACGCTGAAGTTCACTTTAAGGATGGGAGAATAGACTGAATCAATGGGGATGAAGCCGATCGCTTTTCCCTCGGGGTTTTGCCGGTCGGCAGACAGGTAGCCGCGTCCGTTGCCAATGATCAATTCCATCTTGAGGTCCACGTCTTCCGTCACTTCGAGCAGATAGAGGTCCTTGTTGATGATCTTGATGTGGGGATTGTCCTGGATCTGGGACGCGGTGATCACGCCTTTGCCCTTGTGCTCGAGGCTGACGGTGACTTCGTCCACGGAAGTGGAATGGATCACCAGCTGCTTCAGGCGCAGGATGAGGTCGATGTAATCAGAATTCGTGCCCGGGATCGGGGTAAATTCATGATGCAGACCTTCGATCCGGACAAAACGCACGGCCGAGCCCTGGATTGAAGACAGCAGGATGCGGCGCAGCGTGTTTCCCAGAGTGGTGCCAAATCCTGGCTCCAACGGGCCTATTTCGAATCTGCCGAAATGGGTGGAGTAGGTTTCTTTGTCATATTCCACGGTTTCCGGCATTTGTAAGGGTTCAAGGTACAACATAATGACTCCTCGCTTGATTCAGCTGTTATTTGGAGTAGAATTCAACGATCAGGCGCATTTCCACAGTATTGGGAATTTCCGCGGCCGCGGGGATGTTCACAAACTGTCCGCGCATGTTCTCTTTATCCACCGTAAGCCAGGGATAGGGGGAGCTGACCTCCGAACTTTCCATGGCCTCCGCAAGCAGTTTCATGCCTTTGCTTTTGGGGCGAACTTCTATGATGTCTCCATCCTTGAGCAGGAAGGAGGGAATGTCCACTTTCTTGCCGTTGACCATGAAATGGCCATGGTTGACGAACTGGCGGGCCTGCATCCTGGTGGTGGCAAAACCAAGGCGGTAAACGGTGTTATCCAGCCTTCTTTCCAGCATCTGGAGCAGATTGTCGCCGGTGACGCCGCTCATTTTTGCAGACTTCACGAAATAGTTCTTGAATTGCTTTTCCAGCAGGCAGTAGATGTTTCTGAGCTTCTGCTTTTCCTTCAGGTGGATGGAATAATCGCTGGCCTTGCGGCGCATGTTCTTGCCATGCTGCCCCGGAGGGAACTTGCGTTTGTTGAGTATTTTGTCATACTTGGCGCTGCCATAGATGTTTTCGCCGAATTTGCGGCAGAGTTTTGCGCGGGGTCCGGTATATCTTGCCATAATCTCCTCTCTTATATCCTTCTGGTTTTGGGCGGACGGCAGCCATTGTGCGGAATCGGGGTGGCGTCCTTGATCATGGTCACTCTAAGGCCGGAGGCGTTGACGGCGCGGATGGCTGATTCCCTTCCGCTGCCGGGACCTCTGACGATCACGCCAACGCGTGTGATGCCCATGTCCAATCCTGTTTTGGCAACTTCGGTGGCCGCCAACTGCGCGGCAAAGGGAGTGGCTTTGCGGGAGCCCTTATAACCGATCTTGCCGCCGCTGGACCAGGCCAGGACATTACCGCCACGGTCCGTGAGGGAGATGATCGTGTTGTTGAAACTGGAGTGGACAAAGATGATCCCTTCGTCAAAGGAAAGGCGTACGCGTTTTTTCTTGGTTCTGGTTTTTTGGGCCATTTATCTCGCTCCTATTTCTTCTTTTTGATGGCGCCGGCTCTTGGGCCCTTGCGGGTCCTGGCGTTGGTATGGGTACGCTGGCCGCGGACGGGTAGCCCGCGTTTGTGCCGCATGCCGCGATAGCTGCCGATCTCCATGAGCCGTTTGATGTTCATGGCAACCTGTGTCCTGAGCGCTCCTTCCACGGTGTAATCGTTTTGCACGATATCCCGGATGGCTTTCTCTTCTTCAACTGAAAGGTCTTCCACCTTCTTCATCTCGTCGATGTTGGCCTTTTTACAGATCTGTTTGGCGATGGTGGGTCCAATGCCGTAGATATAGGTCAGGCCAATGAACAAACGCTTGTTCTTGGGAATTTCAATACCTGCAATATGTGCCAAGTTGGTCCTCCTTAACCCTGTCTCTGTTTATGTTTGGGGTTAGAGCTGCAGATAACACGGATCACGCCGTGGCGCTTGATTATGCGACAGTCCTTACAGACTATCTTGACTGATGATCTCACTTTCATTATGATCTCCTTGCAAAAAGTGCAGTCGCTTCCTGCAATGTTTTATTTATAGCGATAGGTGATCCTGCCGCGGGACAGGTCGTAGGGTGAAAGTTCCACCTTGACCTTGTCGCCTGGCAGGATCCGGATGTAATGCATCCGCATCTTACCGGAGCTGTGGGCCAGAATCTCATGGCCGTTCTCCAGTTGAACTTTAAAAGTAGTGTTGGGAAGGGCATCGGTTACAACGCCTTCCACTTCGATCACACCAGATTTACTCATCTATACGCTCCTTCATGCCAGGGTCAGGATCTCCGGCTGGGAATCCGTCACCAGGATGGTATGCTCAAAATGCGCGGATAAACTTCCGTCGGCGGCAAAAAACTCCCAACCCTTTTCCTGGACCCGGTTTGTGCCGATGTTGACCATGGGCTCTATCGCCAGGGTCATCCCAGGTTGAAGGCGCGGGCCTCTGCCAGCGGTGCCGGAATTAGGTATCTGGGGCTCCTCATGCAGATTGCGCCCCACGCCGTGTCCGGTCAGATCGTCAGCCACGTAATATCCCATTTTTTGCACATAGGAACCTATGGCGTGGGATATGTCACCAACTCTGTTTCCCGCAAGAGCGGCGGCTATGCCGAGCTGCAAAGCTTCTTGGGTTACCTGAAGCAATCTCTCGGCCTCCGGAGATACTTTGCCCACGGCATAAGTGCGGGCGCCGTCACCGTAAAATCCGTCTTTGTAAACACCGACGTCTATGCCGATGATGTCGCCTTCCCGCAAAACAACCTGCCTGGATGGGATCCCGTGCACAATGCCGGAATTGACGGAGGTGCAAAGGGTCCCGGGAAAAGGCCCCAATCCGGGGACAGTGTATCCCTTGAAAGCTGGCCTGGCGCCTTTGGAAAGGATGAAATCCTGGGCATAGGCATCCAGCTCATGGGTGCTGACACCGGGGACGATCTTGTCCCTGAGAGCGTCCAGCAACTGGCCAACAATCTGGCAGCTATCCCGCATTGAGCTTATCTCGGAGGGCGATTTGCGAAAGATCATCTTATCCTGAGCGGCCGCGGAGTTTCCCTTTCTTCATGAAGCCGTCGTAGTGCCGCATAACCAGGTGGGATTCGATCTGGCGCAAAGTGTCCAGAGCGACGCCGACCACGATGATGAGCCCTGTTCCGCCAAAGTAGAAGGGCAGGTTGAAGAAATGGGTCATCAATTCCGGCAGCAAGGCCACGAAGGCAAAGAATACCGCTCCCGGAAGGGTGATGCGGGTCAGCACGGAGCTGATGTATTCTGCCGTTTTCTTGCCTGGTTTCTTTCCGGGAATGTGGCCGCCATACTTCACCATGTTTTCCGCCATCTCGGTCGGGTTGAGGACAATGGCGGTGTAGAAATAGGCAAAGAAGATGATCAAGCCGACATAGATGACCGTATAGATCGCGTGGCCAGGTGAAAACCAGATTCTCAAATTGCTCAGGAAGGTACCCGGTTCAGCGTTGCCTCCCTGAAACATTGTGATCAGCGTGGCAGGGAACATCAGGATCGACTGGGCAAAAATGATCGGGATCACGCCCGCGGTGTTCACGCGCAGGGGAATGTAGGTGCTCTGTCCGCCGTAAACGCGCCTTCCCACGATCCTTTTGGCATATTGCACAGGAATTTTGCGGATGGCTTCGGTCACGAAAATTATGGCGGCTGTCACCAGCACCATTATGAGCAGTGCCAATAGCGACACGATGATGCCGGAGAGACTGTTAAAGCGCGTTCTGAAGAGGTTTATGAACCCTTCAGGATAGCGGGCGATTATGCCGGCGAAAATGATCAGGGAGATGCCGTTGCCTATTCCGTGTTCTGTTATCTGCTCACCCAGCCACATGACGATCATGGTACCGGTGATGAGAGTGACGATCCCAGTGAAATGGAACAGGAAGCTGACATGCGGGACCACGGGTCCGCTAGCGCCCTGCATGTTGATGAGCCCGATGGTTATGGTCAGGGCATTGAAACCTGCCAGGGCCACAGTCCCGTAACGGGTGATCTGGTTCAATTTCTTCTGGCCGTCGGCTCCTTCTTTGCGCAACTTCTCGAAATAAGGCACGATGCTGCCCAGAAGCTGGATGACGATCGAGGCCGTAATATAGGGCATGATGCCCAGCGCAAAGACCGACGCGCGTTCAAAGTTACCGCCCACAAAGAGGTTAAGCAGGTCGAACAAACTACCTGACTGGGCCGCAAAGAACGATTTGAGCTGCGTGGTGTCCACCCCCGGGATCGGAACGAAGCTCCCCAGGCGGTATAAAACCAGCATTAGCGAGGTGAACAGGATCTTCTTCTTTAGATCCGGTATCCGGAAAATGTTCGCTATTGTCTTGAACAAATTACACCACCTCCGCCTTGCCACCGTTCGCAGCAATCAGTTCGGCGGCCCGTTTGGAAAAGGCATTGGCCTTGATGTGAACGGTTTTGGTGAAATCTTCGTTGACGCTGGCCAAAACTTTGACGGGATACTTGGCCTTCTTGCCCTTGGCAGGAAGAAATCCCATCAGTTCGAGCTTGGCAATGTCAAACTCAGTCTCTTCGATCCCGATCAAACGGGATAAGTTCAGCACGCGGAAGTTCTTGCGAAAAGGATTCTTGAAACCGCGTTTGGGCAAACGGCGGTTCAAGGGCATCTGGCCACCTTCGAAATAGGCTGGAACATTTCCGCCAGAGCGGGATTTTTTGCCCTTATGGCCTCGTCCGGCCTGATGTCCCTGGCCTGTTCCCTGGCCTTTTCCCAAGCGTTTCTTTGCTTTTCTGCCCGCGGGTTTCCCCAAATTTGAAAGGGTTAGCATGTTATTCTCCCTTCACTTCTTCAACTTGGATGAGGTATGATACTTTCTTGATCATGCCTCGGATGCAGGGGTTATCATCATGAACGCGGCTTTTGCCGGGATGTCCCAAACCAAGGGATTTGATAACCCGTTTATGATTCTCTTTGCGATTTATGGTGCTGCGTATCTGGGTAACCTTGATCTTCATTTCTCCTCCCTTCCGGTCAGCTCGGATATGGTCTTGTTGCGCAATCTGGCTATGTCGGATAGGGTCCGCATCGATTTCAGGCCTGAGATGGTTGCCTTGACAACGTTGCAGGGCGTGTTGGAGCCCAGGGATTTGCAGAGGATGTTTTGGATCCCCGCAGCTTCAAAAATGGCGCGAGTCGTACCGCCGGCTATGACTCCCGTGCCTTCGGAGGCAGGTTTCATCATGACCCGGCTGGCCCCGTAACGAGCGACGATCTCATGCGGAATGGTTCCTTTGATGATGGGAACCGTAAACATGCTCTTGGTCGCTTTTTCCTTGGCCTTGCGGATGGCGTCGGCAATTTCGTTTGCCTTGCCGTTTCCCACTCCAATCTTGCCAGCCCGGTCGCCGATCACGACTATGGCGCTGAAACTGAAGTTGCGTCCGCCTTTGACGACTTTGGCGACTCGTTTGGTCTCTATGACTGTTTCAACCAGTTTTTCTTCTTCGGTATTGTTACGATCGTAGTACAAGCTTCCTCCTATCAGAAATCGAGTCCGGCTTTCCGGGCTCCGTCGGCCAGGGCTTTGACTCTGCCGTGATATTTGTAACCTGCGCGGTCAAAAGCCACTTTCGTCAGGCCGGCAGCGATGGCTTTCTCGCCCAGGAGTTTGCCAACCTGAAAGCTCTGCTCTGCTTTCTTCTTGCCGGTTTCCAGCTGGATGTCTTTGCCTCTGGTGGAGGCGGACACGATGGTCTTGCCGGTGGTATCGTCGATGATCTGGGCATAGATGTGTTTCAGGCTGCGGAAAACCACGAGACGCGGGCGTTCTGCCGAGCCCTGAAGTTTCTTGCGAATGGCAGCCTTGCGCCGGTCGCGGAGGGCATGTTTTATTATGTTGCTGGGTTTTATCATTTCCAGATCCTCGCTTATTTCGTTCCGGCCTTACCGGCTTTGATGGTGACTTTTTCGTCCACGTAACGCACACCCTTGCCCTTGTAGTTTTCGGGCGGACGGCAGGAACGGACTTCAGCCGCAAAATGACCGACAAGCTGTCTGTCTATTCCTTTGATGCGGATGATGCTTTGCAGGTCGCTGCGCGTTCCTTTCGAACGGGGTACGGCTTCGGCTTCCACGGTCAGGCCTGAAGGGACCTCCAGCACGATGTCGTGCGAGTAGCCCAGGCTGAGCCTCAACCAAGGTCCCACCCGTTCGGCTGAATAACCGGTCCCGATCACGTTCAGGGTCTTCTGAAACCCGTCCGTGACTCCGGTGACCATGTTCTGCAGCAGAGCCCGGGTCAATCCATGCACGGCCCGCTGTGATTTGCTGTCGTCGCTGCGCTTTACGTGAAGGACGCCATCTTCCATTTCCAGGCTGATGCCGGGCAACAGTTGATATTGCAGTTCTCCCAGATTTCCCTTGACGTGGACCACGTTGTCCTTGACGTCCACTTTGGTGTTGGCGTCGAATTTGATAGGGGCTTTTCCAATGCGAGACATCTATCCTCCTACCAAACCTTGCAAATGAATTCTCCGCCAACGCGCTTCAACCTGGCGTCGCGATCGACCATCACACCCTGTGAGGTGGAGATCACGGCGCAGCCAGTGTTGTTGTATACGCTGGGGATGTTGTTTGCTTTGACATACACGCGCCTTCCCGGTGTGGATATCCTCACCAAACCCTGCATGACGGGAACCCCGTCATTGGTATAGCGAAGGTTAACCAGGATGCGTCTATAATTGATTTTCTGTTCCGGATCTTTATCGAGAACCTGGACACTATTGACAAAGTTCTCAGCGGCAAGGATCTTCACCAACGCCTCGACGAGGCGGTTGTGATTCACAATTACCTGCGTATGTCCGGCACGATATGCATTGCGGATCTTGGTCAATGCATCAGCTATCGGATCACTAACGCTCATTTGTATCCTCCATTGGTTACCAACTTGCTCTGGTTATCCCGGGTATCTGGCCCTGGGATGCGTATTTGCGGAAACACAGGCGGCACATGCCAAAATCGCGCATGTAGGCCCTGGGCCGGCCGCAAATCATACAGCGGTTGTATTTTCTTACTTTGAATTTCGGTGTTCTTTGTTGTTTAAGGATCAGGGATTTCTTTGCCATTGATTCTCCTTATTCGCCGCGCTGGAAAGGCATGCCGAGTTCCTTGAGCAGAGCGCGGGCTTCCTCATCGTTGTGCGCGGTGGTAACTATGTTGATGTTCAAGCCGCGGATGGCGTCAATCTTGTCATATTCAATCTCGGGAAACACGGTCTGTTCCTTGAGGCCGAGGGAAAAATTGCCCCTGCCGTCGAAGGAATCGGAAGGAATTCCCCGAAAGTCTCTGATGCGCGGAATGGCCATGGAGACAAGGCGATCGAAGAATTCATACATGACCTCGTCACGCAAGGTGACCTTGCAGCCGATCGGCATTCCCTGGCGCAGCTTGAAATTGGATATGGATTTGCGGGCCTTGGTGATGATCACTTTGCGGCCCGTGATCTGTTCCAGGTCTTTCACGGCGTTGTCCAAAAGGGCTTTGTTCTGGGTGGCGCTGCCCACTCCCATGCTCACCACGATCTTGTTCAGACGCGGCACCTGGTGCGGGTTTTTGTAGGAAAAACGCTTCTGCAGGGCGGGAATCACAACTTTCTGGTAATGTTCTTTCATTCTGTTCATGCTATCCTTCCTTACAGCTCGTCACCGGATTTCTTGCAAACGCGGACCCGATGGCCCTCGCGAACGTGGATGACCGGTTTGGAAACGGTATTCAGCTTCTCGTTGAAAAGCATCACGTTGGAAGCGTTGACCGGCGCTTCCATGGAAACGATGCCGCCCTGCGGATTACTCTGCGAGGGTTTGGTGTGTTTCTTGATCATGTGCACTTTTTCCACGATCACCCGGTTCGTTTTGGGATACGCTTTCAGGATGCGTCCCTTGCGTCCTTTGTCGGCGCCGGATATGACGATCACGAAGTCGCCTTTTTTCAGTTTCAGTTTGTCTGGCATCATGTTCTCCTACAGCACTTCCGGAGCCAGGGAAACGATCTTCATGTACTGGTGCTCGCGCAGTTCGCGGGCCACGGGGCCGAAGATGCGGGTTCCCTTGGGATCGTGCTTCTCGTCGATTATCACAGCAGCATTGTCCGCAAAACGGATGTAGGATCCGTCCGGACGCCGGATTTCTTTCGCGGTGCGAACTATCACGGCCCGTTCCACGCTGCCTTTTTTCACTTTGCCGCCGGGTGAGGCGGATTTGATCGCAACAACTATGACGTCGCCAACGCTGGCGTATTTACGTCTGGTGCCGCCAAGCACTTTGATGCACATGGCTTTCTTGGCACCGGAGTTATCGGCGATATTCAATATCGTTTGGGCTTGAATCATTCCAAAACTCCCCTATTTACTGCGCTCTACGATCTTGTGCAGAGCCCAGCGTTTGCGAGCGCTCATGGGGCGGTATTCCACAATCTGGACCTCATCGCCTTCATGGGCATCGTTGTTCTCGTCGTGGGCCATGAACTTTTTATGCCGGCGCACGGTTTTTTTATACAGTGGGTGTATGTATTGGCGTTGAACCCTGACCACGATGGTCTTGTCGTTCTTGTCGCTCACGACGACACCCTGTTTGATCATTTTACGAGCTTGTGCCACAATTCACCTCACTGCCTTTGCTCTTTTTCTTTGATGATGGTATTGATGCGGGCGATATCCCTTCTTACGATGCGCAGTCTGTCTGAACGGTCCAGCAGGTTTTTGGACTTTTGAAAGCGCAGGTTGAAGAGTTCCATCCGCAGTTCCTCGAGCCGGGATTGCATGTCATCCAGGGTCATTTCACGGATCTCGTCGATCTTCATAATTCCACTCCTTCACGGGCAATCAGGCGGGTTTTGATCGGCAGTTTATGCGACGCGAGGCGCATGGCTTCCTTGGCGATTTTCACGTCCACGCCTTCGATTTCAAAAAGGACGCGGCCCGGGCGAACCACTGCCACCCAGTATTCCGGAGCTCCCTTTCCCTTGCCCATGCGGGTTTCCGCTGGTTTCTTGGTTATGGGCTTGTCCGGGAATATGCGGATCCATACCTTGCCAAGACGTTTCATGTGGCGCGTGATGGCGATACGAGCTGCTTCGATCTGACGGCTTGTGATGAAGGCATCTTCCAGGGCGATCAATCCATAATCGCCGAAGTCCACATTGCTTCCGCTCCAGGCAAGACCATTCCGTCTGCCCTTCATCATTTTGCGATGTCTTACTTTCTTTGGTGCTAACATTTACCTTCTCCTAACCCAGAATGTCGCCCTTGTAGATCCAAACCTTGATCCCTATGACTCCATAGGTCGTGTTTGCTTCCACGCAGGCATAATCGATATCGGCACGCAAAGTGTGCAACGGGGTGCGGCCTTGTTTGTAGCGTTCGGTGCGCGCGATCTCAGCTCCGCCGAGGCGGCCGGAAACCTGCACTTTCACTCCCAGGGCGCCTTCCTTGAGCACGTTGCGCATCGCCAGTTTCATGGCGCGGCGGAAGGAGACGCGTTCTTCGAGCTGGCGGGCCACTTCGTGTCCGACCAGACGGGCATCCAGCCACATCTTGTCGATCTGTTCGATATTAATCGACACCGATATCGGATTTTTACGGTTCTTGTTTATCAGGACATTCAGCTCGTTACGCAGGCGGTCGATGTCTTCGCCTTTTTTACCGATGACCAGGCCCGGCCGCGCGGTGTGGATGTCTATCGTGATGGAGCTGGTCTTGCGGGAGATCTTCACTCTCGAGACCATCTTTTGATCAAGGCGTTTGTGGATGTACTTACGGATCTGGATGTCTTCCTGGAGGAAATCCACATACGTGGTACCCTGAGCAAACCAAATTGATTCGGTATCCTTATTAACGCCGAGGCGATACAGAATGGGGTGTATTTTTTGTCCCAAGGTCTTCCTCCTACTCTTCTATGGACTGGATTTCCAGAGCGATGTGGCAGGTCTGTTTGCGGATCATGTATGCCCTGCCATGCGATCTGGGCATGTAGCGTTTCATTTGGGGACCGGCATCGGCTGTGGCCACGGTAACAAAAACCCTGTCGAGATCGATCTTGGGTTCCTTGACCTGCGCGTTGGCGATGGCAGAAGCCAAAAGTTTGCCGATCGTTTCTGCCGCGCTGCGGCGGGAGAAACGCAGGATGTTCTGGGCTTCGGTGACGCGTTTATAGCGGATCTGGTCCAAAACCAGGCGCGCTTTGCGGGCCGATCCACGGGCAAAACGGAGTTTCGCTGTTGCTTCCATCTCTTATTCTCCTTTATTTTGCCTTGCTTTTCTTGTCTTTATGTCCACGGTAGGTGCGTGTGGGTGAAAATTCACCCAGCTTGTGGCCCACCATGTTTTCGGTCACATACACCGGTACAAACTTATGTCCGTTGTGCACCGAAAAGGTATGTCCGATAAAAGAGGGTATGATCACTGAGCGGCGGGACCAGGTCTTGATCACGTTTTTCTTGTTGTCAGAATTCAGTATTTCCACTTTCTTCAACAGGTGATCGTCGACAAAGGGGCCTTTCTTGATTGAACGTGCCATTGTTTCCTTCCCTTATCTCTTTTTAACTGCTTTCACGATATATTTATCGGAATACTTGCGGGTTTTGCGGGTTTTGCCACCCTTGGCCGGTTTTCCCCAAGGTGAGACCGGATGGCCACCACCGGAAGATTTACCTTCGCCGCCGCCCATGGGATGGTCGACGGGGTTCATAGCCACGCCGCGCACTTTGGGGCGCAGGCCTTTCCAGCGGTTGCGGCCGGCTTTACCGATCTGGATCAGGTTGTGGTCTTGGTTGCTCACCTGGCCCATGGTCGCCAGACATTCTTTGCGCACAAGATGGACGTCGTTCGAGGGCATCTTCACGTGCACGTAGTCGCCGTCTTTGGCCACGACCTGGCCGTAGGTTCCCGCGGAACGGGCGATCTGGCCGCCCCGGCCTCTCTTCAGTTCAATGTTGTGAACCGTTGAGCCCAAGGGTATCCTTTCCAAAGGAATGGCGTTGCCCAAAGCAATTTCGGCCTCGGGACCGGACATCACTTTTGCCCCAACTTTCAAGCCGTCAGGCGCTATGATGTAGCGTTTTTCGCCGTCAATGTAATGCAGCAGGGCGATGCGGGCGGTGCGGTTGGGATCGTATTCGATCGATGCCACTTTGGCCGGGATCCCGAATTTGTCCCGCTTATAATCTATGATACGGTAGTGTCTGCGATGGCCTCCGCCGCGATGGCGGCAGGTGATTCTGCCCTGGTTGTTGCGTCCGCCGGATTTGCGCACCGGTTTCAGCAGCGATTTTTCAGGGCTGTCCGTGGTGATCTCTGCAAAGGTGTATCCCGTGCGGAAGCGCATGCTGGGGGTGGTAGGTTTGTATTTCTTGATTCCCATGATTTACCCCTTAGACCTCAAAATCGCCGATCTTGTCGCCGGCTCTGAGGGTTACGATGGCTTTCTTCCAATCCGGGCGTTTGCCGCTGTATTTACCAAGCCGTTTCGGCTTGCCCAGCATGCGGATTGTATTTACGTCAAGCACCTTGACGGAAAAGATCCGTTCGATGGCGTGCTTGATCTCTATCTTGTTTGCGTTTATGCTCACTTTGAAGGTGTAGGTGTTCGTGTCCTGGACCTGTTTTTCACTCTTCTCGGTGATGATCGGAGCGATCACTATGTTGCGCGGATGTATCATGAGCTGAATACCTCCTTCACTTTGTTGAGGGCGTCCTGGGTCATCAGAATGTAGCTGCTTTTAAGAACTTCATAGGCATGCAGGCTGTCCGCCCGGTCGGTCATGACCTCAGGCAGATTGGTGAAGGATCTCACCGTAGGCAGGTGATTCCCATCTGTGACCACAAGTTTGCGTCCCTTTTCGGGTATGATCTTTCCCAGCAGCTCAAGCGCCTGCTTGGTGTTGGGTTTGTCAAAATCGAGCGCTTCGACGATGAAGACCCTGCCTTCGCGGGCACGGTCTGTCAGGGCGACTTTCAGCGCCTGGCGTTTTTTGGTGCGGGGGATCGGACGGTACCAGTCCTTGGGCAGGATGGCGAAAGCCCGTCCGCCGTGTACCCTGACCGGTGTGCGGCGTGAGCCCTGGCGCGCGTTGCCAGTGCCTTTCTGCCTGAACAGTTTGCGGGTGCTGCCAGCCGTCATGGCACGGTTCTTTTTCTGCACCGTTCCCTGGCGCTGGTTGCCCAGAAACATCGTCACCACTTCATGCAGCAGCACTTTGGGGGAATTTACGTCCACGTCGAATATGCTGGCCGGAAGTTCGATCTCTTCGATCCGTTCGCCGAGAGAGTTGAATTTTATCGCTTTTACCATTTTCCTCTCCCCTATTGTTCCTTATGTATGATCACCAGCGAATTGCGGTGTCCGGGGACAGCGCCCTTGACCAGGATCAGGTTGTTTTCCGCGTCCACTTGCACCACCTTGAGGTGACGCACAGTCACCTGGGCGTTGCCGTGCTGGCCGGCCATTTTCATGCCTTTCAGCACGCGTGAGGGCTGGGCGCATTGTCCGATGGAGCCGCCGCCGCGGAAAGACTCGTGCACGCCGTGGGACTGCATGAAGCCTGAGAAGCCGTGACGCTTCATCACGCCAGTGTAGCCGCGTCCCTTGGAGTTGGAACGGACACTGACCGTATCGGTGAGGCTGAACATTTCGGCGGTCAGTTCCTTGCCGACTTCATAGTCGTCGATTTGCTGGCCGTAGGCAGGGCGGAATTCACGCACATAACGGAACACCGGGCTGTCATTTTTCTTGAAGTGCCCTATCAGCGGGCGTTTGCTCTGTTTGTCCGTGATGGCTTCATAACCCAATTGGAGGGCTTCGTAGCCATGCAGGTCTTTGGTGCGCTTGCAGATCACGCGGCAGGGGCCGGCCTTGATCACCGTCACCGGGATCACTTTGCCGTCCGCGTCGAAGACCTGCGTCATGCCAATTTTCTTACCGATCAATCCCAACATGCTAGCTCCTCGTGTTTGCCTTGATTTCCACATGGACTCCAGCCGGCAGACTCAGCTTTTTCAAAGCGTTGGTGGTCTGCTGTGTGGGATTCAATATGTCGATCAATCTCTTATGCACCAGCATTTGGAATTGGTCCTGGGATTTCTTGTCCGCATGCGGTGAGCGCAGGATCGTGTATAGGGTCTTGTCGGTCGGAAGTGGAATGGGTCCAATGACTTTGGCGCCCGTGTTGCGGGTGCTTTTCACAATTTCCGCCACAGATTGATCCAGTAGACGATGATCGTATGCTTTCAGCTTTATCCGGATGCGATTTTCGGTATTACTCACTGGTTCCTCCACTTTTTAGACAGAAAAAACCTCTCGGGCCCATTGACGGCTCAATTTTGCCGCCCGGCCGCGCCAAGTCTTTCTCTGCTAAGTTGGCTTCGTTGTTGGCAGGGCAAAATGCTGTCGCATTCACCCCAGTGATACTCATACGAGTATCCCGTAAACAGGATAACATCGTTCCTCCTAAAGAACTATAAGTCCCTGCAAAACTTGGGACTTGTGCTATGCGTTTCTGGTATTTTTTGCAAGTGATGGTCAGCTTTTTGGCAGAGCCCGTTTCTGTCAATACCTTTTTTCTGCCTTTGATCCAACTAAGTTTTACCCTCTTCCCAGAGCGCCCCCTTTACCCCATAGAGCTTTCAGGCTGGCATACTCAAGACCATCAGCCAGTTATGGCTGGTGTGCCAGGTCTTCTCTGCCCAAGGTATGCTTGCTGTAGAGACCTGGCAGGGGCAACGGATATTCCGTCCATCTTCATGTCTGCCAATCGGATAGGCGATTGCTGGTGCTGCCATTTCTCTCAACCATACAGAGCCTGGATCAGAAAATATCAGTTGACACGATTTCCCCCTTCCATATTGTGAGATTATGAGAAATATCCCCATGCTCCTGATCCTTCTGGCCCTGTTGGCCGGATGCGACCTTTTCCGGGTGAGGGATTCCGATCCGCCCACCAAACCGGCCCCCTGGAACAGTTATGCCACCAGTTGGGACCTCTGCCTGGAAAACCTGGAGTATTGCTATGTGGACAGCCGTAACGCGATCAAATACTATAACCTGTTTGCCGCCAATTACAGCTTCCATTTCTCGGCGCAGGACATCAACGACTACAACCTCGCCCCGACCTGGACAGCCACCCAGGAACAGGACATGCTGCTTAATCTGCACAATCAGTCCGACAGCATCCAGGTAACCCTTTTCGCCCTGCCCTCGCAACCGGATGAGATCACTGCCAGTGAGGCCAGGATCTATCGTGAATACGAGCTTCGGCGCTATGCCCCGGGCCTGGCCCAACCTGAATATTACAAGGGTGAGTTCGAGCTCCAGTTCCAGAAATCAGGGGCCTACTGGTACATCAGCAAATGGTATGACTACCGCGCACCGGGGCATTCCAGCTGGGGAAAGATGAAGTATGATTTCTCGCAATAAGCTCCAGGTCCTGCCGCTGTTCGCGGTGCTGCTTGTTTTGGGAAGCTGCTGGAATCCTTTCCGCCCCCCTTTGGTGGACAATTCCGACGGCACGTTCCGTAACCGCACGCCGGTCGAGGTTTTGCAGAATCTGGAGCTTGCCTACACCGAACGCAACATCAACATCTATAAAAGCCTGTTGGCCGATGACTTCCGCTTTGAACTGATCGCCTCGGAAGTCAGCCAGATTGGCGTTGACGTCAATGGTGACGGCATCCGCGATTCCTGGTGGGGCTACGACGAGGAAGTGCTGTACACCGAAAATCTCTTTACCAACGGCTCTTCCGACGGCAGCCGCCTGCCCCCGGACGAACTCAACCTCCGCCTGCAGGTCCCGCCTGAGGACAGTTGGGAAAACGATCCCGAACTCGGGCACGAAGGCTGGGTCGTCATCCCCTGCATCTTTGATCTCAAACTATCCTACTACGCGACCAATTCCATGATCACCGCCAGTGGGGTGGCCCGCTTCTATCTGAAACCTGCCGACAACCGTTGGTACATCGCCATCTGGAGAGACGAATCGAATCTGTGAGCCCCGTCAGCCGCATCCTGGCCATCGATTATGGGGAAAAGCGGATCGGCCTGGCGCTGAGCGATCCCCTCAAGCTGTTTGCCAAACCTTTGAAAGTCATCCCCAATTCCGGCTTCGAAACCGTTCTGGCAGAATTGCGCAAAGTGATCAGCGAACAGTGCGTGGAATTGATCGTGATGGGCCTGCCTTATGCCATCGAAGGCGGAAACACCCCCAAAACCGATGAGACAATCGCTTTCATGGACCGGCTTTCCGCTGCCATCGAAACTCCCATAGTGGCCTGGGACGAGCGTTACAGCACCTCCGAGGCCATCGGCGAACTCATCAAGATGGGCTATGGCTGGAAACAGCGCCGCAATTTCCAGGACGCCATGGCCGCCGCCATGATCCTGAAAAGCTATTTGGAAAGCCTTTGAGACCAAGCCCCGGATTCCTGCTCAGGCTTGTCCTGATCGCCTTCCTTGCCCTGCTGGCCTTCACGGTTTGGCAGGTCTTCAAACCCGTCCGTTCGGAGCAGATCGTGCTCAGGGTCAGCAGCGGAGACAGCGCCGCCGGAATTGCCGCCCGGCTTGAAGAACAAGGCATCATCGAAAGCCGCTTTTTGTTCAAAACGTTGGCCAAGCTCCGCAGGACGGACCGTCGGCTCATGGCCGGAACCTATACTCTGGGCGGCAAAGCCAGCCTCTATCAAACCCTCTCGGTCCTGGAAAAAGGAAACACCAGCTCGGTCCGCGTCACCATTCCTGAGGGCCTCTCTCTCCGGCGCACCCTGCAAAGGATCGAACAAAGCGGCTTGGCGGGCTATGACGAGCTTCTTGCCGCAGCCACCGACACTGCTTTCGTGCGAGAGCAAACCGGCTACAAAGTTCCTTCCCTGGAGGGATTCCTGTACCCGGAAACCTATCTGTTTGACCTCAGCCTCGGCCCGCGCGAGATCCTGGCCCTAATGACCCGGGAATTCTTCACCAAAAACCGCGCCGTGGGCATCGATCCCCACGCCATAGCAGGCTTTTACGACAAGCTGATCCTGGCCAGCATCGTGGAAAAGGAAAGCGCCCATCCTCAGGAACGCGGGATCGTGGCCAGCGTCATGCAAAACCGCCTGAACCACGGAATGCACCTAGCGTCCTGCGCCACAGTGGATTACATCCTCGAAAGGCGGAACATCAAGCGCCCCGTCCTCACCCTCGCTGACACCCAGATCCCTTCTCCTTACAATACATACATCAATACCAGCCTGCCGCCCGGACCGATCTGCAATCCCTCCCTCTCTTCCATCCAGGCCGCCCTCAACCCGGCCAAGACCAAATATCTCTACTTCGTGGCCGACCGCAAAGGCCGGAACGACTTTTCCACCACCGCGGAAGAGCACTATCGCAAGACCCGCAAATACCGCCGCGCCGAATGGGAGTAAAAACCTCCCCATAAAGCAAAAACCCCGGCTTGCACCGGGGTTTAAGTGGCTGGGATGGAAGGATTTGAACCCTCACGTACGGATCCAGAGTCCGCTGTCCTACCATTAGACGACATCCCAAAAACTCTGGCTGGGCAGGGAGGATTCGAACCCCCGTGTGGCAGGACCAAAACCTGCTGCCTTACCGCTTGGCGACTGCCCAAAATCCTGAATTTGGCTCTAAACTTCTGGCGGAGAGGCAGGGATTCGAACCCTGGGTGGGCTTTTGACCCACACACGCTTAGCAGGCGTGCACCTTCAGCCAGCTCGGTCACCTCTCCCCTAATGGGATTCACTCTATGTTCTGGCGGAGGATGAGGGATTCGAACCCCCATGGGCAGAACCCGGCGGTTTTCAAGACCGCTGCCTTACCAATTAGGACTAATCCTCCACGAGCAAGTTTCGCCCTTGAATCTGAAGCCCGGTTTTTTGTCAATCACTTTCTTCAGACTGGCTCCCCGCGATCTTTTGCTTGACAGCAATGGCGGATTTTTCTTTGTTAATGCCAACCATTCCTTCCGGCTGAATTTTTCGCCCTGGAGTGGATTATTTGGTAAAATGGTGCTCAGACATGGAATTTGATCTGCAAGAATGCTCTGTCCGTCTGGCAAAAGTGTCTGACAGGCAAGACCTCATCCGAATTGCCAAAGGCATTTGGGGCGGAACGGATTACCTCCCCAAGGTCATGGACATCTGGATCAGTGAGCCCTGGTTTCTGGTCTGCGAATACCGGGGCAGGGTCATCGGCTGCCTCAAAATGACCAGCTTCCCCGACCACGTCCTCTGGTTCGAAGGCCTGCGCGTTCAGGTCAGATACCAGAACCACGGCATCGCCACCCTGCTCAACCGGCACAGCTTTGCCATCGCCGCCAGGCTGAAACGGGATGATCCCGCCCTCAGCTTTGAATTCTGCACCTACTACCAAAACTCAGAAAGCCTGCACCTGACCCAAAAACTCGGTTTCCGGGTGGTGCATAAATTCTACGTCCTGAACAAACGCGGGATCAAGGCCACGCTCGAACCCAGGATCCTGGAGGATATTGATCTGGGCTTGTTTCACCACTATCCGGATTACATACCCTGCGCCTGGCAAACAGTTCACAATTCCCTGGCTTCCCTGCCCTTCCTGAAAGAGCGCGGTTGCCTGTTCCAGTCCCCCCGCGCCACCTACTACCTGGGCGGCCTGCACGAGCGCTACATCATCCTGCTGGAACCGCCTAACCTCAACATAAAAGCCGATCTGCCCTATTTCCAGCACTTCTTCGGCAGCCGCAAGTCCTACCAGATCATCATCCCCCCAGAGTTCAGGGCATCCTGGCAGATCCTGCACCTGGCCGGATTCCGCGTCTGGGCGGATGAAGTTGAGGAAAACATGCTGGTCCTGAGAATGTGAGGAAGCCTCCGAACGCTTCATTCTGAGCTCCAAAATTCCCTTTCCGAGGCCATGGCTCCCCTTATCATTACGGTGTCAATACGGACTCATTACGGACTTTGTCCGTAATGAGTCCGTATTGATAGCGTATTGATCAGGAGGGCGGGGATAGGGATGTCCGGGCTAAAACATTGTCTGTGAGCGGTTTAGAATGCATGAGCGATTTTTGGCGAGTCAGCGGGCTTTGGCAGACAAGGACGATTGCCGCTCCGCTCGCCAGTTGTCCAGTTCTGGGAGTGTTGTTCTAGTTTGGATCGCAGTACAGTTTTCTCAGGTACACCAGACCGCCGGGGCTTCCGTCTTGCAGCTTCGTTCCGAAGGGGATGACGGTGGTCCGGTTGACGATGGTGTGAAAGGCGAGCACTGGATTGGCCGGATCATACCAGGCTGCGAAATCAGGATCGGCCAGCAGATCGGCAAGGTTGCAGCTCATCACCAGCAGATTGCTTCCGGGCAGGAGCTTGGTTTGGATGTCGCCGATGCGGACCAGGTCTGACGAGCCGGTGCCTGTGATCTTGAACAGGCCGGGAGAGATGCCTCCCAAGGCCACTTTCATGTAGGCCAGGGCCCAGACAATGACGTCCGGATCGTTGCGGTCAGCAGCGGGATCGTTGATCAGGCTCATGTAGGAATGATACACGGTTCCCAAGCCCCCGCTGGTGGGAAATCCGCCCCCGCGGTTCCGGATCGCCGTGTATAGCTTTGTGTCGGAGAAAGATACGTAATCAGAAACGATGTCGTAATGGTCCGTGCCGTTATCTTTGGTGGCATCGCTGGAGACCCTGGAAAGCTGGTTTAACGCGGGCAGGCCCTTGCCTTCGTAGAAGACGGGGATCAGCCTGGTGGGCCCAGTCCCTGCCTGATTTTTCAGGCCCAAATAACGCCGGCTCGAGCCCACGGGGATGGAGGCCTGGTAGGTGCTGGTCGCGGCGTTTTGCAGGGTCAGGTTGTATTCCGCGATCCCGCTGCCAGGATTGTAGATAACCTTGTTCTGGGTCAGGTTGGAGGCTTCTATCTCGGTGCTCAGCAATACCTGGGAAGCGGCATTTTTGCCGCTGAAACGGATGTTTTGCCAGTTCCCGATGCTTAGCCCAGACAACATTGCCGGCAGCAGTGCCGCCACGAAATACACGGCTTTTTTCACTCAGAATTCCTTTGGTTTACTCGATATCAAGCTTGGGCGGGATGACCCTCAAGGCATGGCCTTGACGGCTATGATCCGGTAAAAAGATCTGCTCTGGCCTGGATTTGCCGGGAAGCTGAAATTTGTCCCGGCGGTGCTGGCGATCACCTCAAAGCTGGCAAAATCTGGAGCAAGGGATGCTTCCACCCGATAGAAGTCTGGCGTGACGGGATTCCCCAGAATGGTGCTGGTGACCGGATCCCAGCTCAAATAAACCGTTCCGTTCGCGATCTGCACATTCACGTCATCAGGCCAGAGGATTCCCAGGATATGGATGAAGGAAAACCATTCGCTCCGATTAAAATTGATGTTGTCGTCGCTCACGACCGTCCGGGCCAGGCCGCTGGGATATTCGTCGAGAATGCCGGTGAGGTCATCCGTGCGGTGGGGCAGGCTTCCGGAGTAGTCAAAGCTCTGCGGCAGAAGGTCATAGAAGCTCCCATCTTGCAGTTCGATCTGGGCTGTGAGGGGGAAATTGCCTTCCGCGTCAGAGTATTCCGCGCTGAAAAAGACCTCGCCGCCAGCTGATTGGAATGTTGCATTGCCAAGCAAGGGCGTAGTGTTGGGGCTGGAGTCGAAAAAGAGCGGATGCAGGAACAATCCGGCGCCTGGGCTTTGATCCTTGATGTTGGTTATGGACGTAGATAGATTCGTCATGCTGACAAGGGTTTGAAAACCCATAACCGGATCGGCGGGATCGAACCAGGCGGCAAAATCAGGGTCCGCAAGCAGGTCGGCCAGGTTGCAGCCCATGATCACCAGATCGCTTTCGGCCACCAGTTGATAGGATACATCGGCAAGCCGAACCAAGTCTTCGATCCCGGTTCCGGTGATCTTATACAAACCTGGGGACATTCCCACAATGGGAATGTTAATGTAATTCAAAGCCCAAACGATCACGTCCGGATCGTCCGGGTCAGCCAGGGGATCCGCGATCACGCTCATATAGGAAAAGACATCCAGGCCAATGTAGGTGGGAAATCCGCCGCCCCGGTTCTGGATCCCCGTATAGAGCATGCTGTCCGAGAAAGAAACATAATCCGCAATAATGTCCAAATACGCGGTCGCCTGGTCATTGGGGGCATCGTCGGAAGCTTTGGTAAGCTGGGAAAGCGATGGCAAAGCGGTTCCTGTATGGTATACAGGAATGGTCAGTATGTTATCGTTCAGCGCCTGCTTTTTCAGGCCCAGGTAGCGTCTCGGAGTTCCCGCGGGAAGGGTGGCCTGGTAGGTGCTGGTCGCGGCGTTTTGCAGGGTCAGGTTGTATTCCGCGATCCCGCTGCCAGGATTGTAGATAACCTTGTTTTGGACCAGATCCGCGGCCCCTATCTCGGTCCTTAGCAAAACCTGGGATTCCGCGTTGACTCCGCTGAAACGGATGTTTTGCCAATCTCCGATGGTTTGGGACCAGATGAGGCCGGCCCAGAGCGCCATTAATGCAGCCACTGTGTATTTCATAATTAACTCCTGTGAAGTTGCGTTTTAACAACCGCAATGCGATTCCTTGGATACAAGATCAACCGAAGTGCCGATCTTGGCAATAATTATCAATCTCCAGACTTATGGATCCTGAGCTAAAGCCTGGCCCCTAATCGCGCACTTCAATTCCCAGGGAATGTATCCTCTTGCTGAGGTTGGATTTATCCATGCCCAACTGTTTCGCGGTCTGGGAAATGTTGTAGCCATTGGCTTTCAGGACAGATTTGATGATATTGGCCTCGCATTGTTTGAGGTGATCGCGCAAGGTCCCGCCAGGCTCGTAGGAATGGTCCAAATCCGTGGTCAAGGGATTGAAGTCCTCCACTTCCAAGCTGTTACGCTCAGAAAAGATAACTGCTCGTTCCACCATGCTCTTCAATTGCCTGGCATTGCCTTCCCAGGCCTGTTCGGTCAGCCAGACCTGGGCGCTTGGAGATATCTCTTTGGGCATCAATTGGTTGCGCTGGCAGAACATGCTCAGGAAATGCAGGGCGAGGGGCACGATATCTGTCCGGCGCTGGCGCAAAGGCGGAATGTGGATGTGGATGGAATTGAGCCGGTAATACAGGTCTTCGCGAAATCTCCCTTCACTAAGCGCGGCTTGCAGATCCTGGTTGGAGGCACTGATGATGCGGGTTTGGCTGGCGCTCGGTTCTCCGCCGATGCGCTGGATCTCGCCTTCGGAAAGGGCACGGAGCAGTTTTGCCTGCACGGAGACCGGCAGTTCGCCGATCTCGTCGAGAAACAACGAGGTGTTTTGGGCAAAGCCGAAATAGCCTTTGTAGGAATTTACCGCGCCGGTGAACGCGCCTTTTTCATAGCCGAACAGTTCTGCTTCGAACAGGTCCCTGGGCACGGAGGCGCAGTTGATGCCCACAAGTTCCTTCGCGCCATGTTTGCTCAAACGATGCACTGCGCGGGCGGCGAGTTCTTTACCCACTCCCGTTTCACCGGTGATAAGGACCGGCGAGTCATATCTGGCGGCGGCACTTATCCCGGAGAACACGAATTTCATTTCCTCGGAAGCACCCACCATGCCGATCGCCTTGTGCTCCAGAGACTTCAGCTCCCTGTCCTTCAGGAGCTGTTCATCCAGGCGCTGGATACGCAGCAGCAGGTGCTCCGGTTCGATCGGTTTTTCTATGAAGTCCGTCGCGCCGTTTTGGATCGCGCGCACCACGTCCTCGATGTTGCCAGCCCCGGAAATCATCAGCACGATCAACTGCGGATAATTTTTACGCACGTCATCCAAAAGGCCAAATCCATCTTTAAGCGCCGGAAAGCGCAGATCCAGCATCAGGATGTCGATATGGTTCGTTTTCAGGACCTGGGCGGCCTGCCCGGTATCCAGGGCCAGCAAGACTTCATAACCGTTTTCCAGCAGCAGCTCTTCCACCAAGTTGCAGAAAATGACGTCATCATCGGCCACCAGGATTCTGGCCCTATTCATTGATATTCCCTTTCAACCAGATCGAAATCACTGTCCCGGCCCCTTCCTCGCTTTGAATGTCGATCGTTCCGCACATGGATTCGATGATCTTTTTGGTTTCGGGCAGCCCGATCCCGGTGCCGCTTTGTTTGGTGGTGAAGAACGGCTGCCAGATCTCGTCCAGATACTTGCTGGGTATGCCCCGACCGCTATCCTCAACTTCGATGAGCACAGAAAGATCGCCCTGCGTGCTTTTGTGCAGAGGAAAACGCTTCACGCTGATGTGCAGGTTACCGCCATCCGGCATTGCCTCCAGAGCGTTGTTCAAAACATTGGTGAGCGCTTCCTCAAAGCGGATCGGTTCGATCAGCGCTTCCACAGATTTGAGCTGCCAATTCTTGATCAGTTGGATGGAGGCTGGGATCGAAACGTGCTCCAGACTGTGCTCAACCGAGGGGATCACGTCCAGCATCTTGAGCTCGTAATCCTTGAGTTCTGTGAAGCGTTGGAAGGCGTGGGTGAAGACCCTGATCTTTTCGATCTCGCCCCTTATGATGTCGGTGTATTTGCTATCTCCGTTACCTTCAGCTTTATCCTGCAAGGGTTTCAGGGCCATGATCACATTCGTGATATGGCGCCGCACATTGTGGGACAGCCGGCGCGCCATGTCCGCCCAGAGCAGCTTGTCATTCTGTACTTCAGAGGTCGCCTGTTCTGTCCGTAGGGTGATCAGGAACCTTCTGGTCACGCCATGCAGTTTGTAAAAATCAACAATGTGGGGGGTCCTATCCCTGCCCAGAGTCATAACCGTGCTGTACTCCTGCGTTTTGCCGCGGCTGAAGCCGAGCAGGGTTTGATAAACCTCCGGTAAAACTTTGCGCAGGGATCTGATCTCCTGTATGGGCAATTGGCCGGATTCGTCCTTCAGCAGATGCAGCAGATACTTGTTGACCTGGGAGATCCTGTTCTTCCCGGAAAGTACGACTATCCCCTGCTGCAGGCTGTTGATCATCACCCTGAACATGTTTTTGCGATGGATCATCAGCAGCAGCATGAGCAGGGCCGCCGTAATGGCCGCCAGAGCGACAAGGGCGGCGTTTTGGCCGATGAACCTGTACATTATGGCGTATATAGGTTTGCGTTGATAGGAGTAATAGCGAATTTCACTGTCAGAGCAGATGGCGATCTTGCGCTTGTTGCCGAAGCCCGTTCTAACGATATGGGCATGGGTGTACTCGGCACCAGGGAAAGGATTGTCGATCTCGGCCCGCTTAATCAGGTTCCTGTCCAGGATCACAAACCTATTGTCCGCAGTTTGAAGCAGGATCTCGGAATTCCCGTCCAGATCGATATCTTCCACGGCCCAGACCCTGGTGACAATATCCTTGAACTTGTGTCTGATCTGGTTCAGGCTCTTATCCAGAACGATCAGCGGTGAACTCTTGGCGGCCAGGATGAAGTTGTTTTTACCGTCACTGTCCTTGCCATTGTAGGTGGTAGCTGAGTTGTTTTTTTCAAAGGAGCCCTGGAACGCCCAGGATTTCTGCCGCACAAATCTGCCCCCGTTCCATTTGAAGATATTCACGGAATTGGGTATGTTGAGGGTACCCCAGGTTGTATAAACCGCGAGGATCTCCTTTTTTCCGTCCTGGTCGATATCCTCGGCAGCCAGGAATATCTGGCCGAAATCCTCATGTGCCTGTTCACGGTGGAGCAGTTCACCACGTGGGCTGAGAACCATCAGCCAGCCGTTAAAGTCATCCATGCCCTGTTTGATCTCAGCCGTGTTTTTGAGGGCATAGTTTGAGCAAATGATCTCTTTGACCCCGTCCCCGTCGAAATCATCGCAGAGGACTGAATGCAGCGAAGTGCTGGTCTCAAAACTCCACTTGATCCGCCCGCTGGCAAAGTCATAAACCACCAGCCCACGGGGATTCACAGTGAAAGAATCGAGAGCCCGGCAGACCAGTTCCAGCCTGCCGTCGTCATCGATATCCTCGATGAATTCCGGGTAAATAAGTCCCCACCACTCATAATCAGGGGTGTTTATCAAAGAATCTGTCCGCGCTACGGCCTCGAAATCCCGCGTTTCCCGTTTCAGGGTGTGTTCCCAAGTGTAGCGAAAACCCACAATCCTGGTTTGTTCCTGGTCATTGACGCTGAGGAAGATCCAGCGTTCCTGACTGCGGGGATCGGTGAGGACCTTTACGCCGCGGATCCTGTGCCGGGTGTTGATCTGGGAGATGGTCTTTCCGGTCTGATCCTCCAGCAAAAGCATGTGCGTCTGGGAACCATGGGGTGAAGCTACCAGGTATAATTCTTCCTCGTTGCCTTTCAGGTCGGCAAACTGGCAGGCATACACTGCCGTGTCATGCCGGTAGATGTTGCCAGGTTCAAACTCATGAACGCCCAAACTCTCATTCACGCGGCACCCAGTCAACATAAGACCGGTCATCAACATGGCAAATATCCAGAATCTGTTCATGCATCCCCTAAAAAAAAGATTATTAAATCCAGTAATCAATGATTAGTATGCTTGTCAAGATAAATCACTCGATCATACAAGTCCCTTTAAGCATGCCGTCTAATGTTGGGTCGAATTGTATGCAGATTGGCGTCAGGGCAGTTTACGTTTGATCTGGGCGGTCGATTCCCGCAGATAAAGGGGTTCGAGTTCGGCCAGTTGGTTGAAGTCGTATTTCTCGGATTGGGGAAACTGCTCAGCCAGGTAGAAAAGCCCGGACGCACTGAGAGGTCGTTCCGGAACGGTGCTGGTACTGATCTGGCATTCGTCCAGCAGCGGTTTGAGCAAAGATGCTCCACTTCCCAAGAGATAGGGTTTTTGCAGGTCCCAGTCAAGTATCTGATCCGGAGCGCAGACCTGGGGTGGCTGGAGTTCGCGGAGATCCTCATCGTACAAGGCCGCGTAGACCTCATTCATTTTGGCATCCAGCACGGCCAGGATATTGCGGCCACACTGGTAACGCTCAAAAGCGCAAAGCTGCAGGGTTCCGAAGCTGAGGACAGGTATCTTGAGCCCGTAGGCAATGCCTTTGGCGGTGGCCAGCCCGATGCGGAGTCCGGTGAATGAGCCCGGTCCTATGGTGAGCAGAACAGCTTCGATATCGGCTGGAGAAAAACCGCACAGCTGTAGGGCCGCATCCACCTGAGGCATCAGGGTTTCGCTGTGGGTGATGCTGATGTCAAAAAAGGCGGAGTAAACAACCCCGCCTGAATTCCAAAGCGCTATGGATCCAGAGCTTTGGGACGTGTCCAGCGCGAGTTTCAATTGTCTGAGCTGATCCAGTCGTCGTATAGCTTTTCGAAGAGGAGTTTGTGCTTGGCCTCGTCGGCAGCCAGTTTGCGAAACAAGGTTGAAATCTCGCTATCAGGGAATTTGGCGCTCATTTCGGAATAGAGCTTGAAGGAATTTTCCTCGCGCTTCATGGCCTTGATGAGGATGTTTTGATAGGAAAGATCGAGGCTGTCCATTTCAGCGCTGAGATATTCGCTGATCTGCATATTTTGAACTTTGGGGATATCGGCTTCAGAAACGCCTTTGCGGCGGATGCTTTCGATCACCACGATGTGCCCCATTTCCATGCCTTCCAGGTCTTTGAGCATCTCTCGCTGGGCCTGGAACTTGGTTTCCTGCTGCAGATCGCGATAAAACTGCACCGCCTCCTGTTCACGGGCGACGGCAAAATCCAGTATTTCATTGAATTCTTGTATGGTCATAGTTACCTCGGTTAGTGGTCAAAAACAAAGGGAAAGCCCGCAGAGAAGCAGGCTTTCCCTGGTTGAAGAAGATCAGTCGATCGGCTCGAACATGTCTTTGCCGACGCCGCATTCGGGACAAACCCAGTCTTCGGGCAGGTCATCGAACGGAATATCATCGTTATCGGCGGGATCATAGATCCAGCCACAGGCGATGCATTGGTATTTTTGCATGTTGTGCTCCTTAGTAGTTTTCGTGATGGATCTCAAAATAGGCCTGGGGATGCTGACAGGTCGGGCAGATGGCTGGGGCTTCAACACCCTCGTGGATATAGCCGCAGTTGTTGCATTTCCAGAAAACAAGGCCGTCTTTCTTGAAGACCTTCATGTCTTTGATGTTTTCATAAAGCTTGCGAAAGCGCTTTTCATGCTCACGTTCCACCTTCGCAACCATTCTCCAGGTCAGGGCGATGTCTTTGTAGCCTTCTTCCTCGGCAATGTCCGCGAACATGGGATATAGCTCGGTCCATTCCTCTTTTTCGCCGTTGGCTGCGTATTCCAGGTTTTTCAGCGTGCTCTCCGGAGACCAGCCCACGGGGTAGGAGGCCATGATGTTCAGCATCTGGCCTTCCAGGCCTTGCTTGACCAGGTATTTAAAAAAGACCTTGGCATGTTCCTTTTCGTTATCGGCAGTTTCAGTGAAGATGTTGGAGATCTGTTCAAATCCCTCTTTCTTGGCTGTTTTGGCCGCGTATACGTAGCGCATGCGGGCCTGGCTTTCCCCGGCAAATGATTTTAACAGGTTTCCGGCAGTTCTGGTATCGATGAATGACATTTAGTATTTCCTCCAGTGAATCAGATGGTTTTCCAAAGTCCGTGCAGATTGCAGTATTCGCGTACGGTCAAGATCTTCTCCGCCTTGACCGGGAAGATCGCTTCTGGTGCGTCTCCGGGCTTGAGCTCTTTACGGTAGACCTTTTTCTCTGTCAGCACCTCGATCATCGCGATGTAGTGCTTTTCCTCCATGGGATGGGGCACGGATCCAACGCTGACCTTGACCTTGTCTCCCAGTTCAGTGATAACGGGAACGTGTTTTTCCTTCGCGGCATCGACGGTGTTTCCTTCCAGCAGGATCATGGGCTCGTCGCAGCAAACCAATTCACCTTTGCCGGTGAACAGCACTTCCACGAGATTGCCGCAGATCGGGCAGTGGTATATTTGACGCAGTTCTGTCATATGATTCTCCTTATGTTGGCTTTTGATAACAAATCTAAAAAAGACGGGGTGATTTGTCAACAGAAATTTCCCGCCCGCTCCGGGAAAATAATTTTCCTTGCCAAAAAAGCGATTGTTTGATTAGTTGAAACAAACGGTTTGTTTGCAAAGAGGTATGTGTAACCCATGAAACGATTGCTGTTGTTATTGACCGCGTTGCTGCTCCTGGCAGGATGCGTGGAATACGATGAAGAACTGTGGCTGAATCCGGATGGCTCCGGCAGGGCGAAGCTGCGCCTGGTGCATCGCTCGAACTATGCCAACACGCAGGAGATCATGCGCAAGGCGGAATTGCCGGGCATTCATCTGCAGGATTCCCAGGTTTCCCAATCCGGGCCCTTTGTTGTTTACAAAGTCAGCTATAAGTTCGACGACATCGAGTCTTTCAACAACATCAATGATCAGCTATCGGAAGCTGATTTCTGGGGAACGGTCACCCTGAACAAAACCCCGGAAGGCAATATCGTCTTCAAGCGCCGCATCTCACTCGGTTCCCAGGAAACAGACGACATCGACGACATCCTGGAAAGCATCTACACTCGCGAGCAGACCCACCATCCAGTCTGGACCTACAAGCTTCACGTTCCCTGGAAGATCATCTCCGCCAATACTTTGGACGAGAATATCGACCACAGGCAAAGGACTGTCAGTTGGGAATACGATACCGGCAAGATGTGGAACAAGTATGAGATGATGACTGTGGAAATGAAAAAAGGGGTGAGTTGGCTGGTGTTAGTCCTCGCCGGACTGGTGGTCCTGCTGTTCATCTTCTTCGTGATCTGGCTGGTCCGGATCTCCCGCCGCTCCCATCTGAAAGACGCGATCCGGCACCAACAGGAGCAGGAGCAGCAGAATAACTGATCCTGCCAAACTTTGGCGGGTTTTCTTTAGATAAACAGGCCCAACAGCAAAAGCAGCCAGCCCAAAGCGCCCAAAACCATCACCAGGTAATGCCCGAAGGATTTTTCCGTGTATCTGCGGCCCAGCTTGGCATTGCACTCGTTTATGTAGTTTTGCACGGGCACCAGGAAAATGAAGTGGCTCGCAAACCAGGTCAGCATCCAGAGGGACCCGTTCATCCCAAAATTCCTCTGATAACGTAATACAAGATTTACATTGACAAGCCATAAAACTTGATTATCTTGTCCCATAACTTTGATTAAAAGGAGTGGGACATGGGACGACACAAGCTAAGCATCGATGCAAGCACTTTGGAATCGATAGAGCAG
>JAHYIU010000019.1 GCA_019429425.1 Candidatus Syntrophosphaera sp. | reverse complement strand
AAGCCCCCGCCAGCCAACGGGGACCCGCAAACTCCGCGTGGCCAAGGTGGACGCGGACATCTACCACTATGGCTGGGTGCGCCCGCCACATTTGATGAAGAACAAATGCCGGGTGTTCCACTCCGTGCACTGGGGCCAGGAGAAGGCGCAGAGCTATTATGACTCGCAGCCCGAATACTACGACTATGGCCCGATGAACCTGATCTCGGCCTATCGGGGCAGCCACCCCGCTGTGATGCGGGAAAAGATAGCGGCCCTGGATTGGAAAGATATGTTGCAGCAGGGCGGAAAACCCCGGGTGGACCGGAAACCCCATAAACACGAACTTCCGCGGGTTAGATTCCTCAGCTGGATCGAGCGCCATCTGCTGGGAGGCCGGCAGATCGGCACCTTCCATAATTACCGGTTGGTCCGTGCGCGCAAAAGCCCTTCAGGCAGATGAACAGCGCCACTCCCAACAGGATCCTTTACCTCAATACGGCCTTTTTGGGCGACGCCATCCTCAGCACCCCCGTGCTGCGGGCTCTTAAAAACCTTTATCCCCAGGCGCGGCTTGACCTCGTGGCCATTCCCCAAACCGCTTCCGTCTTTTCCGGTAATCCCTACATCAGCCAGGTCTACACCTGGGACAAACGCGATCCCTGGAAGCGGATCTTGGGTCTGGTCAAACTGCTCATCCGGCTCAGAAAAAACCGCTATGACCTGGCGCTCTCGCCCCATGTGCATTTTTCCACCACCCTGATCATGATCCTGGCCGGCATACCGGTCCGGATCGGCTTTCCCAGGTTGAAAGGCTCAACCCACGTGGTCAGGGTCGCCAAAGGCATGCCCGTCGTCCGGCGCAACCTTGAACTGCTGAGACCCCTGTCCGGCAAGCCGTTCGATCATCAGACGGAAATGTTCATCCCTGCTGAGGGCCAAAACCAGGTTGATGAATTTATCAAAGAGAATTCACTGGATCCGGCCAGACTGGTGGGAATCGCGCCCGGCTCGGTCTGGGCCACCAAACGCTGGCCGTCCCGCTATTATTCCCAGGTGCTGTCAGGCCTCGTCGCCAAAGGATTTCAGCCTGTCCTCATCGGGGGTGAAGATGATGCCGGCCTCTGCGGGAAGATCATCACGGATTCCCAGGTGGAGGCGGTCAACGCGGCCGGCCAACTGAGTCTGCCTGGCTCCGCCTGGCTGATCAAAAACTGCCGCCTGCTCATCACCAACGACAGTGCCCCGCTGCATCTTGCCAACGCTGTTCAGACGCCGGTTCTGGCGATCTTCGGCCCCACCGTGAAGAGGTTCGGGTTCTTCCCCTACCGCGAGGGGGACCGGGTGCTCGAGATGGATCTGGATTGCCGCCCCTGCGGGAAACACGGGCATCAGCGCTGCCCCCGGGGCCATTTTGGCTGCATGACCCGGATCAGCCCGGAATCCGTATTGAATAACGCTTTGGAGATGTTGAACCCATGATCAGGATCACTTTGCTAACCGGCTACGGCCGCTTCTTCGGGCAGACCCGCAAACCCTGGCTGAGCATGGATACCGGGGCGCTCATCGAACAACTGGGACAATTGGGTATCGAAGCTGAAGAGCACGGTTTCCACGAGGTCGTCAATTCCACTCAGGACCTGACCCGGGATGTGGTATTCTACACTTTCAGCCAACGTGAAAACCTCAGGCTATACATCCACGATCTGGTCTCAGCCCTGCAAGACTCTGGCAAGACCGTCATCCCTTCCTACGAATTACTGCGCTGCCACGAAAACAAGGGCTTTGCCCAGATCCATGCCCAAAGAACGGAGATTTCCAGCCTCTGGTCAATCTATCTCAGCAGCAAGAGGGAATTGCCTTCCTACCAGATCAATTATCCCGTGGTGCTTAAAACCAGGCAGGGTTCCAACAGCCGGGGTGTTTTCCTGATTGCCGCTGAAACTGAATTGCTCCGCCGGATCAGGAAGCTGGAGCGGGGAGCACCGCTCCCTATGAAGCTTGATTTCCTTCGCCGCAGGCTGTTGCGGAACAGCAAAGTGTTCCCCCACTATCCGGGTCTGACCGGGAAACAGGATACGGATGCCTATATCGACTACAAGACGCCGGAGATCCCTTTTATCCTGCAGGAATTTGTCCCCGATCTCAAATACGACCACCGCGTGATCATCTTCGGCGAGCGCTACTATGTCTCCAAGCGCCTCACCAGAAAAGGCGATTTCCGGGCCAGCGGGGCCAAAAAGTTCACTTTTTCAACCGTTCCCGATCCCGCTCTGCTGAATTATGCCCGGGAAATCTATGAAAAGTTGGACACACCCTTCTTGTCCCTCGATGTCGGAACCCGGGAGGGGGGATTCTGCCTCTTTGAGTTCCAGGCCCTGCATTTTGGGATCAACGTGATCGTCAAGGCGGAAGGATATTTCACGGCTAGAAATGGAGATTGGACCTTCGTTAAGGAAAATCTGCCCGTTGAATCCCTCATCGCCAGAGGACTGGCAACATATCTGAAGAAAAAGGGCCAGGCCTGACATGGTCCTCAGCGGCACTCTGTTTTCGCTTCCGTATTCACTGCTGTGGCGGATCGCCCAACGCTTCGGCAAACAGCCGCAACTTGCTTTCTACTGCGCGGAGATGGTCGATTTTCACTGCTTCGAGCCTGTGCGCAAACACCTCCCCGATGTCACCTACATTGCCTCCGATCCCAAGGTCAGGCAGGCTTTGCGGAACTTGGGGATCGAGGCCAGACGCGGCCTGATCTTTCCCCGGGCGCTGGTCATGTGCCGCCACGCCACCCATAAATTCCCCTGCTCCAGGATGCTCAGGATCGGCCTGCGGCACGGCGCCTACCACTTCAAACGCCTTTCCAAAGCTGCCAACTACAACCAATTCGACCTCTATCTCTTCACCAGCCAGGCGGATCTGGCCGCGGCCGAAGAGATCGGCGTCAAGGTCGGCAAGGCGGTCGGTTTTCCCCGCCTGGATCCGGTTTTCAACGGTTCTCTTCCAGAGGACGCCATAACCGGCCTGCGCAGGGAACTGAAGCTCGATCCCCATAGGCCCACCCTCCTTTTCACCGCCACTTGGGACAAAAGCGGAATGTCCGCGCTGCGCCACTGGCATGACAGATTGGCCGAACTGACCCCCCGCTACAACATCCTGGCCACCATCCATCCCTGGACGGACCGGGAATACAGGAAAAACATCCGCTCCACTCCCGGGGTTTGCTTTGTCCGCGGGGCCGACCTCATTCCTTACATACTGCTGGCGGACGTCGTGATCGGAGACACCAGTTCGCTGCTGGCGGATTGCAGCGCCCTGGGCAAGCCGCTGATCACTTTCCGGACGGTCAAAGGGCGGCGCAGCTTGCCTGAGATCGACCAATTGCTAAGCCAGATCAGCCTGCGGATCAAATCTTTTGAGGAACTCCCCGCCGCCGTCGATCGCCTGCTCAAAGAGCCCAAATTGCTCAAGCAAGGCCAGTCTGAGGCCAATCGGGTGATGTTCGACGAACTGGACGGCAAGGCCGGGGAACGCGCCGCGGCGGAGATCCTGAAGCTGCTCGGGGAGCCAAAATGAAGCTGACCGACGCCCACTGCCACCTGGCCAACCTCAATGAGCTGATGCCTCTGGAACCCTTGCTGGAAGAGGCCAAACAGAAGGGGATCATCCGGTTTTTATCCTCTGTTCTGAGCAAGAGTGAGATAGCCTACCACATTCAACACCCCCACCCGGAGATCCTGGTCAGCGCGGGGATCCATCCCAATTTTGAGGATTGTGACCTCGAACTGGCCGACATTTCCGCTCTCTGCGAGGAAAACCAGATCTGGGCGGTGGGGGAGATCGGCTTGGATCGCGGAAATCCTGATCTGGACTGGCAGAAAGGGGTATTGGCCGCCCAGCTCGACCTGGCCGCGGAATACAAATTGCCCGTGGTGCTGCATATCATCGGATTCCAACAGCAGGCCTACGAGATCCTTAAAAATTATCCCCTGCGCTACCTCGTCCACAGTTACGCGGGCAGCCTGGAAGGATACCGCCTCTTGGCCCGCTTGGACAGCTTTTTCACCATCAGCGAACGCATCCTCCGCCCGGACAAACTCACCCTCCTGCGCGAGATCGTGGCCAGCGGAGCCTATCTCTTCGAGACAGACATCACCCGCTACTACGTCAAGGACAACGAGCCCAACCCGCTGTTACGGCTGGTGGGCCTCTTTTGCCTCACCGCGGAGGTCCTCAAGCTGGAGAAGGCGGAATTGGAGCGGGGGCAGTCGGCCTCTCTGGCAAAGCTTTTGGGAGGCAGAGCCTGAGCGGGGATCAGTTCAACCGGACCGAGATTCTGGTCGGCACCGAGGCGATGGCGGCCCTGAAAAGGACCCACGTCTGCGTGATCGGGCTCGGCGGAGTGGGGTCCTACGCCTGCGAAGCCCTGGCCAGAAGCGGGATCGGGCGTTTCACCCTGATCGATTTCGACACGGTGGGCCAGACCAATCTGAACCGCCAGATCATCGCTTTGCAAGAAACCATCGGCCGGCCCAAGACCGAGGTGATGAAAGAGCGCATCCTGGCCATCAACCCGGAGGCGGAAGTGGCCACCCACCAGGTCTTTCTGGACGAGGCCAACCGGGCGGTACTGCTTCCCGGCTGCGATTATTACATCGATGCCATCGACAGCCTCGGCCCCAAGGTGGGATTGCTGGAATACGCCGCGGAGCAAGGCCTGAAGATCGTTTCCGTGATGGGCGCGGGCAACCGCCTCGATCCCAGCCGCATCCACCTCACCCCATTGCACAAAAGCCACGCCTGCCCCCTCGCCCGCCGGGTGCGCAAATTCCTCGGCAGAAGGGGCATCAAGGCCAATTTCCCCTGCGTCTGGTCCTCCGAACCTCCCCGCAAACCAGAGGAGGACGAAAACAGCCCCGACGAGATCATCATCCAGCGCGGCAGGCAGCGCCAGACCATCGGCTCGCTCAGCTACATGCCCGCCATCATGGGCATGACAGCCGCGTCCTGGGTGATCAGCCAGATCGCCAGCCAGCCACCGGATCCGGCTTACTGATCTTATCTTCATCCGGGATGGGGATTCAGGCGCTCCATCCCATCCCCCGTATCCAAATCCTCTCCCCAATGCTGATCCTCCTCCAGAGCCCATCAGGCCTGAGTTTTCCCCATATGTTCACCCCTCTGGGATAAATACCGCTAATATTCCAAACATTTAAAGAACGCTTTCACACCAAAAAAAATTTTCCGCTGGAAATCAATGACTTTACGTGGCAGGGATAAAACTTTTTTCTCAAAAACAGCCAAAAAACACCTAAGAGTAACCCACTATAATTGGAGGGAAGATTCTCGCAGGCGAAATCCAGCCTCCGATCCAGAAATTCATAAAGGAGGAAAATATGGATCTACACGAAAAAACCATGTTCCAGCCTTACGCAGGCTACACTCCCCATCCCGGGGAAGAGCCCGCGGGCGGAACCCACACCATCAACAACGAACGGGAAGAGGCCGCGAAGGCGTCTGGGGATGAGGAATTCACGGACGAGTTGTTGGAGCTTTTTGGTCACAAGGATTCAGTGCCCCTGGAAGTGGGGCGCCTGCCCTGGATCCTGCAGGAATATCTTGCGCTGACCACGAAATGCACCGACGCTCGCCCGGGCCTGCTGCTCACCGCCTTCCTGCCTTTCTGCGCCGTGAATCTGGGCAACCGGATCTGCATGGTGAACAACTCGGTGCCCATCTTCCCGAACATCTGGAGCTGCCTGCTTGGGCCCAGCAGCTTCTCGCGGAAGACCACGGCCCTGCGGTTCGCGGATTACACCATCCGGCCCTATGAGGATCCCCTGCTGAGCGGGCCCGTGGAGGAGTTTGAGCGGGACACCATGCGCCTGGACAGCGTTACCCTGGCCAAGCTCTACAGCATGCTGGCCCTCAATTCCAGCCGCCTTTTCGTGCACCACGAACTGGCCTCCGCCCTGCAGGAAATGAACAAATCCTACAACCAGAGCTACAAGCAGAGCCTCACCCAGCTCTTCGACGGGGAGAGCCGCAGCCAGATGAATATGGACCGGATGGAGCGCATCATCAATCCCGCCCTCTCCATCGCCGCGGCCACCACCGAGGGCTGGCTCTACCAGAACGTCCAAAACGGCCCCGATCTGCTCTCCGGCTTCCTCCAGCGCTTCCTCTTCTATGTGGTGCGCGGAGTGAATCTGGAGGAGATCGACCTGCGCATCAGGGAAAACGCCGATCTGCCCAAGAAGCTGGCCTGGTTCGACCGCAACGTCTTCACCCCCTGGCGGGGGATACCTGCCGGAACCAGGCTGGAACTGGCTCCCGAGGCGATCGAATATCGCAACCGCGAATACGAGCGCCGCTATCACTACTACTTCCGGCGGAACAACGACGTCCTGATGAGCTATTTCACCAGGCTCTACGACGCCTACTGGTTCAAGTTCTGCATCATCGGGGCCCTTTCGGGGATCAGCGCCCAGATGCCGGAATACTGGCGTAACGGGCGTTTGCCGCTGCTGCTGAGGGATCTCAAGGTCAGCGAGGAGGACGCCCGCCAGGCCATGTATATGTGCGACTTCTACATGCGCAACGTGCGGCCCCTCCTCTCCATCATGGATGAGCAGGATAAGCTGGCCGGCGAACGCAAGCTGGTGGACCTCATCATCAACAAATACGGAGGCAGAGCCGCCCACACCCAGCTCATGAACGCCGCCCACATGAAAAAGAGGGAGTTCAGCGAGCTGGTCGAAAACCTCATCGAGCGCGGCGCCATAAGCGTCCAGACCCAAAAGTCCAATAACCATCTCAGCGCCAAAGTGTATGTGATCGCCAGGGAGATCCTGGATTCGCATCGCCAGGGAAGATGAGGCTGATAGGATGTGCTGGCCTTGGGTTGTGGTGGCTGAAACGGGAGTGAAGATGGAGTAAAATCAACCAACAGAGGGGACGGGCTTGCCTGTCCCCTTTTTTTACCTGTGGATCCATTCACCAAACCCACCAAACACCACCAAACCCCAAAGGCTTGGTGTTCGGTGAAGCGTTGTGGAACAGTGAGTTAGCCAACCAAATCACAAAACCCCAGGGTCTCTATACCCCCCCCCGGAAATATAGCAGTGGGATCGGGCTGAAAGAGCCCGGGAGGGGGCACAGATCATAGCTGGGACTTGATGGTTGTAGCCAGAGCTTTCCAAAGCTCTGCCTTTTCCTTTGTTATTCATGCGGAGGATCGGAATCCTCTGGCTACAGATGCGGAGTGAGGTGTAGCCAGAGCTTTCCAAAGCTCTGCCTTTTCCCATGTTATTCATGCGGAGGATCGGAATCCTCTGGCTACAGATGCGGAGTGAGGTGTAGCCAGAGCTTTCCAAAGCTCTGCAACCATTTCCCACGATCATTATGCAGAAAAGCGGAGGATCGGAATCCTCCGGCTACAGATGCGGAGTGAGGTGTAGCCAGAGCTTTCCAAAGCTCTGCCCTTTTCCTTTGTTATTCATGCGGAGGATCGGAATCCTCCGGCTACAGAGTTTCAATCCCAACCGGTGTTTCCAGTCCTGGATGAGATGCTGGACAGATAGTCGTAGGGTGAAGGAAAGGCAGGGGAGAGGAAGGTGTGGAGTGCAGGATGAGATATGATATGTAGATATATAAAAATATATTACTATATAATAAATATACTATATATCTATATATAAGACTGTATTATAGCTGTTCTAATCATAATATAAACCATCCAAACTCCCGGGGGGCCATAGAGACCCTTGGGTTTTGTGATTTGGTTGGTTAAAGCGCTGTACCGCAAGAGGTAACCAAGCCCCAAGCCTTTGGGGTTTGGTGGTGTTTGGTGTTTTGGTGAATGGATCCCTGGAGTCGAGCGGGCCGGCCAGCAAATTTTCTTGTTCAATACCCCAGTTTTGTTTCCGGCTCGCATGGACTCCAGGAATAAAGTACAGGGCGGAACGGCGTCCGCCCCTACGTAATGTCGCACGACGTTGCGAAAATATGAGCCAGAGCCATTGCTGGAGTCCATGCCCGCCTTTGCGAAGCTTTGCGTTGTTTGAGTAAAAACTGAGAGGCAGGCAGGCTCGACTCCAGCGTGGCATACCCTCCCCACTGGGTTATTCGCCCAGGGTCATCTGCGCGGCTTTGAACTCCAAGCTGGCCTCTATTCTTATTTGGAATTGAATCCACAGCCTTTTGTTCCTCATGTTTGATTCCCCCGCCACTCACTGACCACTCGCCGACTAAACGCTTGATGGGCGTTTGCTTAGCGAGTGGTGAACTAGTGATGAACGGGCTGGGGAAAAGGGGGAAATAACTCTTTGTCAGGAATCCCAAATGACAGAATTCCATCAAACATGGCCTGCTGTTTGGCTATGCGCCGGCAGGCAACCACCCTGGAGTCGAGCGGGCTGTTCATCTCAATCCCCGCTGCGATCTCTTTGTTTTGCGTCGGCCCCGCAGGGTCTCCAGGATTGTCTCCGTTCTGGCCTTTGCTGGAGTCCATGCTCGTTCCTCGCTCGACTCCAGCGGGGCGCTGTTCAGATGCCTGCTGCCCAACCTGAGGGGCAAATAATTTTTCTATGGATTATCTTTCATTTAAAACTTGACAAAATTCATTGATCGTTGTAATTGACTACCATGACCCTTGAGGCTGATGGCCAGGTAAAGATCATGCGGGAAAGATCGGTATTCGCGCTGTGTACTGCGTTGACCAGTAATGGCAGCAGCATGAAATGGGCCACCGCGCCCGGTGGGAGGAGAGAAAATGGCGAAGACAACGACCATGTGTATTGTGGCCCTGGCGCTGCTCAGCATTCTGGCAGCGCAGGTTCCAGCAGAAGAAGGTGGCGATACCCAGGATACGGCCTCCGCCCCGGACAGCCTGATGCAAAAGAAAAGCCCCGGAATCAAAGCCGCGCTTAGCCTTGGCGGGCATAGCGGCGGGCGGCTGGGCGTGGAACTCAATCCGAACCGGACGCGGCACTGGCAGAACTTCATCAACCTGGACGCGCTTTACAACAAGGCGGACAATGACCTGGTGGGCGGGATCAACATCGATTTCCGCAAGCTGGGCAAAAGTAATTACTATCCTGTGTTCGCGGCCGGGCTGGATGTGTATCCGGTCTCCTACCAGGCGCTGACTTCCTGGGACCTTGGTGGCAAGGGCCCGGTCTGGGAGAGCAGGCGGGGAAAGATCGTACTTCCGCACCTGACGGCTGGGCTCGGCTATAGAAACCAGACCAAGGACGGATCGGAGTTCTTCGCGGAACTGGACCTGGGCCTGAGCGTACAGTTCCTGAGCCTGAAGTTGGGCTTCGTTTTTTAAGGGCTGAATAAACCGAGCCCGGGTTGGACTCCCGGGATAGGACAGAGAGAGGCAGAAGAAGGCTGTAGATTTCGCTTGACACATATCCGGCAGCCCAGAATTTGGCAGACAGGGGTGGAAGTGATCTAAAACCCACTCCAGTACTATAGTTACGCCACGTTGCAGCAGAATAGCTAAGGTATTAGCTATTTTTTTTGAGGCAAAGTGGGTGTGCAAAGGGGAAAAGCATGCAATTTTACCGCGCGCGAGTCGAGGACATAGCCCGCAGGATCTGCGCTGAGATGCACCTGGCGGTCTATGACATCGACGAAAAGATGTCCGGCAAGGGCAGGATCATCACGGTCTATCTGACCAAGGTAGGCGGGGTGACCCTGGATGAGTGTGCCTCATTCAGCCGTGCTTTGGCCGCTGAACTTGAGGAACTGGACATCATCCCCGACCGCTATTTCCTGGAAGTTTCCTCGCCCGGGATCGAGCGGCCCCTGAAACTGAAAAGCCATTGGGTGAGCGCCATCAACGAAAAGGTGGCGGTCCAATGGAACGAAGGCGAAGAGAAAAAGTCCGCCCTGGGCACCCTGACCGAAGTGAATCAGGATAGCGTCACCCTGGACGACCGGGGCCGGATCCTGGAAATAGACCTAAAATCGATAACCCGGGCCAAAACGCTGTTCATCGCCAAGCCCCGGGAGGAAGGCGACCAATGAGTACGAACATTCTGGACGCGGTGGTCAAACTCGCGGCCATCAAGCAATTGGACAAGGAATTGATCCAGAACATCATCGTCGAGGCGATCGAAGGCACCCTGAGCAAGAAACTGGAGCCTGAGAACGAGCTGGAAGTGTTTGTGGAAGAGAATTCCGGCCAGATCCAGGCCCGCTACAAATGCCTGGTCGTGGAGCTGGAGACCGAGCTGGGCGAGATCTCGCTGGAAGAAGCGCGCAACAGCTACGACCGTTACGCCGAGCTGGGGCAGTATGTCACCAAGACGATGTCCATGCAGGAATTCGAGCCCAAACTGGTGAAGATCGCCCAAAAAGCCATCCAGGACAAGATCCGCACCCTGGAAGAAGAAAAGATCCAAAACGACTTTAATAAACAGAAAAATACGATCGTGACCGGCAAGATCAAATCCATCGACGACACCGGCGGCTACCGCATCGACATCGGCTACACGGACGCCCTGTTGCCCGCGGATGAGCAGATCGAGAACGAATTCTACCGCGTGGGCGAAAACATCAAGGCCTATGTGGTCAACATCCGTTCCCACCAATCCAACGTGACGATCATCCTCTCCCGCATCAATCCGGAATTTGTGAAAAAGCTCTTTGAGGCGGAGATCCCCGAGATCTACAACGGCAAGATCAAGATCCTCAAGATCGTGCGCGAACCGGGCATCCGCACCAAGGTGGAACTGGGCACCGACGATCCCAAGCTCGATCCCATCGCCACCTGCATCGGATTGAAGGGCACCCGGATCGACGGCATCCGCAAGGAGCTCCACGGCGAGCAGATCGACCTCGTGGTCTATGACGAAAGCCCGGAAAAGATGATCGAGCGGGCCCTGGGGATCGAGAACGTCAAGCGGGTCATCATCGAACGGAACCGCTCCGCCAGCGTGATCGTGGAAGACGCGGACAAGGTGGTGGCGATCGGCAAGGGCGGCAAAAACGTCAAACTGGCGGCCAAACTGACCGGCATGAAGATCGACATTTTCACCAGCGATGAGTTTGAGGAAAAGATGGCCAAGGAACGCAGGACCGTGAGCCATATCACCGATCTGGACGGAGTGACCTCCAAGATCGCCGAGATCCTGCGCCACGCCGGCTACACCTCCGTCCAGGACATCTACGCCGCCTCCGTCGACGAGCTCTGCAACCTGGAAGGGGTGGGACAGAAAACGGCGGAAAGGCTCAAGGAAGCAGCCAAATATTTCTGATGCCAAACAAAAACAGCCACGCCCATCACATGCCACAGCGAACTTGTGTGGTATGCAGGACCAGCCGGGAGATCGTGACCCTGCTGAGCTTTCTGGTCATCCGGGAGGGGATTATCTTCGATCCCGGCAGGAAGATCCAGGGCCGCAGGAATTACGTCTGCCCTGATCCCGTCTGTTTGGTGGGGCTGGATAAATGGAAAAAGGCCCAGATGAAGCGGCGTTTCGGCATCCGGAGCAATCCGGTTTTTTCCAGCCTGGAACAGCTTGCAACCCAGGGAGGCGGCCAATGAACGCCTCCGGGGACAACAGCGCCAGGATCATCAATTTGATGCAATTTGCCCGCAAAGCCGGGAAACTTGTCTCCGGAGCCGATGCCTGCATCCGTGCCCTGCACGGCAAAGGCCTGCATTTGATCGTGATCGCCGGGGATACGACCGCCAGAACGGTCAAACGAATAGAAAACGCCACAGCGGAAAGCAGTGGCCGGGTTCCAACCCTCAGGATCAGCACCCAGCAAGAGCTGAGCGCCGCCCTGGGACTGCCGTTGACCGGCATATTTGGCATCCAGGACAGGCAGTTCGCCGCCAGGATGATGGAATACCACACTGCGCAGCAAAGTGGAGGAATGAGTGCAAATACGCGTACATGAGCTTGCCAAGGAATTGAAGATCAGCACGATGGCCCTGAGAAAGCATCTCACCGACGAAGGTGTGATCATCAAGAGCCATATGAGCCTGATAGAAGAAGAAGTCGCCGACAAGATCCGCCGTAAATTCAACGAACAGTACGACGCGGAGAAGAAAGCGGCCAAAGATAGAAAGAAGCTGACGGAAATGCGCCAGGCGGCCAAAGAGGCCAAAGAAGAGCCTCAGGTTGAGGAAGTGCCAGCCGTGGAGGAGCCCGCTCCGGAAAAACCCGCCAAAGCCAAGCCAGCCAAGGGCAAAGCCGCCAAGGCCAAGACCCAGGAACCGAAAGAAGAACCCCCGGCTGAGCCTGAAAGCGCCGCGGAAGAAGCTGAACCGGTTGAAGAACCGGCTCCGGTCACGCCGGAAAAATATGTGGCGCCCAAGAAAGAAGCGCCCAAACACCGGATCATCGTACCCTACCAACAGGCCACGCCCGTCGCCCCGCGCGGCGGAAAACCACCCGCCCGGACCAAATCCTACCTGGAAACCCAGGAACGCGGGCCTGCCCGGCCAAAGCCTGAAACGCGCGCCAAGGCAGCGGAACCCCGGACCAGGGGACGCGGCGAAGAACCGGCCAAGTCACCGGCCATCCCGATCGAACCGGGCAAGGACCAGGCAGCCAAGAAATTTGGCAAATCCAAGGTCAGCCACGATGAACTGGGAGACAAAAGCAAGCACAAGAAAGCCCAGATCGACATCAGCAAGAAGGGCAAGAAAAAGGTCGAACCGCCCACAGAAGTCGACGAGGCCGAGATCTCCCGCAACATCAAGAAACTGATGGGCAAAACCGGCAAGCGCAAGAAGTATCACCGCGAAGCACAGACCACGACCGACCAGGGCGAAAGCCAGGTCGTCATCCGCGAATACACTTCGGTGAGCGAACTGGCCAAGATCATGAACCTGACCCCTGCGGAGATCATCTCCAAGTTTTTCGCCATGGGCCAGTTGGTGACCATGAACCAACGCCTGGACAAGGATTCCCTGGAAATGATCTGCGACGAGTTCAAGGTCGAATTCTGCTTTGAAGACGAATTTGGCGCGGACATCATCGACCGCGACAAGGAGCAATACTCGGAAGTGGAAGAGGAAGCACGGCCTCCGGTGGTGACCATCATGGGCCATGTCGACCACGGCAAGACCTCCATCCTGGACTACATCCGCAATACCAACATCGTTGCCGGCGAATCAGGCGGCATCACCCAGCATATCGGGGCATACCAGATCGAGGTCAACAAAAACAAGATCACCTTCCTGGATACCCCCGGCCATGAAGCTTTCACGGCCATGCGCGCCCGCGGCGCCAACGTCACGGATATCGCCGTGATCGTCGTGGCAGCCAATGAAGGCATGAAACCGCAAACCCGCGAGGCCATCGACCACGCCAAGGCCGCGGGAGTGAACCTGATCGTTGCCATCAACAAGATCGACCTTCCCGATGCCAACATTGACCGGGTCATCGCCCAACTCCTGGATTACGGCGTGTTGCTGGAGCAATACGGCGGCGACGTCCCCTGGTGCAAGACCTCGGTGGTCACCGGCGAAGGCATACTGAACCTGATCGAGGTCATCCTGCTCACCGCAGAATTGATGGACCTCAAAGCCAGGCGCGAGGTGCCCGGAGCGGCGGTCGTGATCGAATCGAGCAAAGACACCCGCATGGGCTCGATCACCACTGTCCTGATGCAGGAAGGCATCCTCAACAAGGGCGACATCGTTGTCTGCGGCGCCACCCACGGCAGGATCCGCAAGATCGAGAACGAACGCGGGCAGGAACTCAAAACCCTCAATCCGTCGGACGTGGGACGCATTTTCGGCTTGGACGAAGCCCCCAAGGCTGGCGACCTGCTCAACCAGGTTGATACTGAAAAGACCGCGCGCAGCATCAGCTCCGAGCGCAACCAGATCCGCCTTGAACGCGAAAAATACCAGAACAAATCCTCGCTGCAAAACATCTTTGCCCGCATCAAGGAAGATGCCGTCAGCGAACTCAACGTGATCATCAAAACCGATACCGACGGATCGTCCGAAGCGTTGGCCGATTCCTTCGAGAAGATCTCCAACGAAGAGGTCAAGGTCAACATCATCCACAAAAGCGTGGGCGGCATCAACGAAGCGGACGTTAGCCTGGCTTCAGCCTCCGACGCTGTGATCATCGGATTCCACGTGCGGGCGAACCAGCAGGCCCGCAAACTCGCGGAAGACGAGGGTGTGGAGATCAAACTATATCAGGTGATCTACGACGCGATCGAGGAGATCAGGCTGTCCCTGCAAGGCATGCTCAAACCGGAGATCGAAGAACAGGTCATCGGCTCCGCCACGATCAGGCAGGTCTTCAAGATCAAGAAGGTCGGCACCATCGCCGGCTGCCAGGTCGACCGCGGCGTGATCAGGAGCGGATGCAAGGTCCGCCTCTATCGCAACGACGTCCTGATCATCGAAGATGACCTTTCCTCGCTGAAGCACTATGCCGACGACGTCAAGGAAGTCCGCGCCGGAACGGAATGCGGCCTTTCCCTGGCCAATTTCGCCGACATCAAGGAAGGCGACGTGCTCGAATGCTTCGTGCTGGAAGAGGTGGCCAAGAAACTGCAATGAAAACCAAAAGGTCACATCGCATCCCCCGCCTGCAGGAAGAGCTGAAGAAGCTCTTCAACGTGGCGATCAACCAGAAATTACGTGATCCCCTGCTCGACTGGGTGTCCATCACGGATGTTGTGATATCCAAGGATCTGCGCTACGCCAAGCTCTATTTCTCGCATTACAACAATCCCGCCACCCACGATACGATCCGGGACCATTTGATAAAGACGTCAGGCTTTCTGAAAAACCAAATCGCTGGAGCGCACATCATGAGAACCATTCCCGAACTGTCATTCTACTACGATGACTCCGAGGACCGGGCAGAGAAAGTTGACCTGCTGCTCGACAAGATAAAGGACGAATACGACAACGATGATGACTACGACCCGGACATCGATCTGGAAGATTACCTGGATGACGACGATATCTATGACATCGACGAAGACGAGGAGATCTACAACGAGTTCATCGAAGATGAGGAAAGCGAAAACGAGGACAAGGACGGGTAGGTCTGGGATCGACAGAGAGCCAAGGCCGAGCGGAACTTCTGTATGGTTCCTCCGCCTCTTGGCCCAATAGTCATCCGCCCCAACCGGAATAAAATGAAAGATACGAAAATTCTCCAAGAAACGATTCTCAAGCATCTGAGGCCCGGGCTCAGCATCGGGATCATGTCCCACGTGGAGCCCGATGGAGACGGATTCTGCGCCAGCCTCGCCCTTCAGCATTTTCTGCGTTCCCGGGATCTTGCCAGCGTGATCGTCACCGACGACAGCGACCTGGAGCGCTTTTCCTTCCTGATGCAGGGGGCCGATGTCCGCCAGTATCAAAGCGGCATGCGCTTCGACCTGCTCTTCGTGCTTGATTGCAACAGCTACATCCGCATCGGCGACCGGGCTGAACTGGTCCGCGGCGCCGGGTTCACCATCCTGGTCGACCACCATGTCCCCGAAAATGGGGTCATCGCGGGCGATTACAGTTTTGTGGATACTTCCGCCGCTTCCGTGGGTGCCATCCTGTTCCGCGCCTTTGAGGCTGAGATCAAGGCACTGCCTGAGGATCTCAGGATCTCGATCGCAAATTGCCTCTACGTCACGCTCCTTAATGACACCAACAATTTCATCAATGCCAACACGGACCGGGAGGTCTTCCTCATCGCCGCGGAACTCACCGCCTGCGGGATCTCGCCCTATGAGCTCTACAAGGCCTACTTCCTGAACCACGATCCCCTGGAACTGCGTTACATCGGCGAAGTGCTTTCCACCATCGAACTTTATCACCATAACCGGGTCCTCTACATGTATTCGACCCTGGACATGCAGCGCAGGAACGACCTCAGGGCGGATTCGATCATGAACATCACACGTTGGGTGCAAGGCGTGAACACTGTGCAGGCGATCGCCTACTTGCGCGAGGAAGCCCCCGATGTTTTCAAGCTGAGCCTGCGCTCCCCGGTCCTGAACGTCAACGCCATAGCCTCGTCCTATGGCGGCGGCGGCCATGTCAGCGCTTCCGGGGCCACTGTCCGGGGCGACCTGAACACGATCAAATCCGATCTCTTGGCCCGGCTCGGCCAGGCTTTGGATGAACAGCGAGCGGATGCCTGAAACAAGCGGCTTCCTGCTCATCGATAAAGCAGCCGGCATCAGTTCCTTCGACGTGATCAGGCGCCTGCGTCAGATCACGGGGACCAGGAAGATCGGCCACACCGGCACCCTTGATCCCTTCGCCACCGGCCTGCTGATCTGCGCGTTGGGCTCCTGCACGCGTTTGTGCCAATTCCTGGAAGCCCAGTCCAAAAGCTACTCGGCGGTCCTCAAGTTGGGAGAAAAGACCAGCACGGGAGACACCGAGGGCGAAATCATCGAACGTAGTGACCTGATCCCCGGACGGCTCCCGGAGGATAATCTGGCCCAGGCGGTTCTGGACTTGAGCGAACTACCCACGCCAAAGTTTTCCGCGGTCAAGGTCAACGGCAAACCTGCCTACGAATACGCCCGCCAGGGCATTGAACTGGAACTTGCCAACCGGCCTGTCCAAATCAGCAGTTTCGAGCTCAGGTCTTATGACCCTCCCAACCTCTCCTACGCATGTCGGGTCTCCAAAGGCACCTACATCCGCAGCCTGGGCGAATTCATAGCTGGTTTTCTGGGAACGGTCGGCCACAGCACTTCACTGCGCCGGACCTCCATCGGCCCTGTGGATGTGGGGGAAGCGCTGCAGCTTGATGAACTCACCCCTGCTACTTTTGCTGATCATTTTTATCCGGCCGCCAAGCTCTTCTCCGGATATGAGCAGTTGATCCCTTCCGCGGAGCTGCTCTCGGCCCTCAGAAACGGCCAATCCTGCGAGCAGAGCGGAGAGGACCGGGAACAGGTCATTCTGGTGGAAAAATCCGGCCGGGTGCTGGGAGTGGCCCGTCGCGCCGGCGGAAGGCTTTATCCCTCCATCAACCTGCATTGAGGCATATGGCAAGCATCCTGAGCATCGGAAATTTCGACGGCCTGCATCTGGGCCACCGCAAACTGCTCAACCATCTCACCGGCCTTGCCAGAGATCGCGGCCTGCGATCCATCGTCATCACCTACGACAACCATCCGGCCCAGATCCTCAATCCCGATGTCCGCCCCCTGGTGCTCATGCCCGCGGAGCAGAAAAAGAATGGCTTGCTGGAACTGGGGATCGAAGGGGTGGAAATGCTGCATTTCGACCAGGCTTTAGCGCTCACCTCAGCGGACGAGTTTTTGCATGAATACATCATTCCCCGCTTTGATCCCAGCATTTTGGTCGTGGGCCATGATTCGCATTTCGGCCATCGGCGGCAGGGCAGTTTTTCCTTCCTGCAAGAGCACGCGAGCGCTTACGGCTACGAATTGCATTACATCGAACCGGCCATGTACGGAGATAAAGTCGTGAGCAGTTCCCTGATCCGCTCCCTGCTCCTCGGCGGGGATGTGGAAACTGCGAACGCCCTTCTGGCGAGGCCTTATGCCCTCGATGGAAAGGTCGTGCGGGGAACCGGAATTGGGTCTGAACTGGGATTTCCCACCGCGAACCTCAAACCAAGCGATCCCAACCAGCTTGTTCCCAAGTCCGGACTCTATTTTTGCCATGCCATCACCGGGGGCGCAAGATTTTTTGGATTGACAATAATCGGCTCCAGCCCAACTTTGAAACAGAGCGGGAACATCGAGATGGAGACCCATATCATCGATTTTGACCAGCAGATCTACGGTGGTCACCTGCGCGTGGAATTCCTGCAATATCTCAGGGAGGAGAAGTTGTTTGAAAGCAAGAGCGCTCTGCAAGAAGCGATCCGGAAAGACGTGGCGAGAGCCAGGGAAATGATCAAGGCCGGTCTTTGATGAAGCTCCTTTCCGCCTCGGTTTTTTGCTTGCTGTTCTCTCTGCTTCAAGCGCTGGATTTCGTGCCGGGCAGCGGGGAACAGGTTGTTGGCCCGGATCGCGAATACAGCTTTGCCTACCACACGGGCACAGATGACTACCGCTTTTTCGGCTCCGACGTTTGGGCGGTGCGCTTTGATTTCAGCGAGGTTTATCCCAATCTGGATACCAGCGAATTCGCCGTCACCAAAGCACTGCTCTTTCTTCCTCAAACCGTCGATTCGGTGAGGGTGGAGCTGTTCACGGACCTGATGGGTTTTCCCGGCAGCAGCCTCACCTGGGCGAAAGTGGCGGTCACCAGCAACCATCTGGAGATCCCCTTTCCCGTCACGGTGCAGAACGATTCACTATGGCTTGTGGTGACCTATCCCACCAATTTCTCCAATCGTTTTGTTTCCGCTTCGGCGGGTGGAGGGTCGCGCAGCTACTATTGGAACACAAACGTTCCCAATCCCTATTTCCAGAGCCTGGCCGCGGCTGGCTACAGCGCCGAGCTGCTCTTTGGCCTGGGCGGCGATTTCGTGCTCAGCGGCATGGACTTGGAACTGATGCATTTTGACCTCGAGGGCATCCTCGAACCCCGGGCGATCGTGGCTCCCGCTTTCAGGATCTACAATCATTCGGACCTTCCCATTACCGACGCCGTGGTGAACATGAACGTCTATTCCCCAGATCCCCAGTTCGCCTTTTTCGACCCCATCTCCATCACGGAGACGATCGCTCCGCGCAGCATGTATGAATTCAACGCCCAAAGCCCGGGTTACGAGGACCATCGCTTCGAGCTTCCCGGCACTCCGCTCCAGTTGAAGCTTCGGGCCGCGCTCAGCAGCAGTTATCAGGCTTCCGATCCCCAGTATAACAACGTTATCCTGATCCACAGGTTCAGCTTTGAGCATCCCTATCCGGCCTATCTGGCGGAGAATTTCCTCCGCGCGGACAATTCCGATCAGATCACCTTCACTCAGGACCAGTACAGCTTTCCGGACATCCATAACCTCAACTATTTTCCCATCCTCAGCGATCCCCTGGGCAACATAGCCGCGCAGATCAGATTCAACTGGTTTGGCTTCAACTCCCTGCCCCGGACGGCGATCAACGGAGACCTCAGGATCAACGGCTTTTCCACTGCTTACGGAGACCAGTTCGACCAGCTTTGCCAGGACGCGCAAACCCAGAAGAGCTTCGTCTCCGGTTCCGAATGCCGCTTCGCTTATCAGGAACAGACAGACATCCTCACCGCGACGATCGTCCTCAGCAACGACGACACCCGGCTCTACACCGCGGCCACGGAGTACAATCTGGTAGCCAACACCCGGCTCTGCGTAGGTTTGTTCCAAAGGGTCAGCTTCGATGGCAGCGACCGCTACGTCATCTCACGCTGGATCAGCCACGGCCAGTCACTGCCAGGGCCTTTGGGCATGGGGGAGAGCCTCACCCTCGATCTGAACATTCCGCTCAACAACCTGTCGCTGAATGAGTTGAGCCAAAGTTATCGCCTCTATTACTGGCTGCAGCTGGCCGGGGGAGGCAAGATACTCTATTCCGCCTGGACCGACTTCTCCGGGATCGTTTCCAACCAGGAAGAACTCCTCCCAGCCCCGCGCCTCCTGGTTTCCTCCAATCCGCTGCGCCAGGAAGGCATCATGCGGATAAAAATGACAGACGGGACAAGCCTGCGGGGACTCAGGATATATAACATTCGCGGCCAGCTGGTCTTGGAATCCCAAGCTCCCGACAGCGAAATACTTCTCACTGCCGGGCAATTTCCAGCCTCCGGGATCTACTTGCTGTGCCTGCCGGTCGTTAAGGCCGACGGCAGCAAAACCGAGCTCAAAGCAAAAATCAACATCATAAAGTGAAGGCACATGGAACATATCAACATCTCTGATTTCAAGGACCTCGTGGGCAAGGAAGTCGTCGGCTTCTACCTCGTGGTGGAAAAAGAACTGCGCGACGGCAAGAACGACCAGTTTCTGCGCCTGCGCTTGCAGGACAGGACAGGCAACCTTGCCGCCTATATCTGGAAAGACGCCCGGAAGACCTCCGAGGCCTTTTCTGAAGGCGACGTCGTGAAAGTCAAAGCCCAGATCACGAGCTACAAGGACCAGATCCAGCTAAACGTAGCCCAGATCCGCTTTGCCGACCATTCTGAATACAACATCGGTGAGTTCGTTGTCCGCAGCAAGAAAGAGCCCGAAGCCCTTGCAGAGCAGTTCTTCAGCTTCGTGGACAAAGTGGAGAACACCTTTCTGAACATGCTGCTGCGCAACATCTTCGCTGACAAGGAGCTGTTCGCCCAATTCCTGGAAGCCCCCGCGGCCAAGGGCTGGCACCACAACTACATGCACGGCCTGATCGAGCACACCGTTGCCGTCGCCACCCTCTGCGACTTCGTTTCCGTGCTCTATCCCGTCAATCGCGACCTGCTGATCAGCGGCGCCCTGTTGCATGACCTGGGCAAGATCTTTGAATACAGGACAAAACCAACGATCGATTTCACCGAGATCGGGCGCCTGGTCGGCCATCTCAGCCTCTGTGACCAGTACATCTGCGATCAGGCCAGGCGGATAACCGGTTTTCCGGACGAGATCCTCCTCAACCTGCGCCATCTCATCCTCGCGCACCACGGTGAATACGAAAAAGCCTCAGTGCGCCTGCCCCAGACCCTGGAAGCCCTGGTGCTCCATCTCTGCGACAACCTGGACGCCCAAAGCGTCGGAGTCGCCCAGATGATTGAAGCGGCCCCGGAAAACGCTGTCTGGACAGAGTTTGACAAACTCAACAGCCGCTACTACCACATCACCAAGATCTGATCAATGTTCCAAACCTCGGTATTGGCAAGCGGGTCCAAAGGCAATGCCGTGCTCGTCCGCACCGGTGAGGTCGCCGTGCTGCTGGATGCCGGAGTCTCAGCCAAGGCGATCTTTTCCGCCCTTGACGCCCTGCGGATCGGCCGCCACGAGATCAAGGCCGTTCTGGTGAGCCACGAACATTCAGACCACACGCGCAGTGTGGGCGCGATCGCCCGGATGCTCAAAATACCCCTTTACATCAATGAATGCACCTACTCTCAGTGCGCCCACCGCGTCGGACGGCTGCCGGAACCGCTCTGCCTCTTCGAGACAGGCAGCACCTTCTCAATCCGCGACCTGCGCATCCATCCCTTTTCCTCCTCCCACGACGCGGCCGATAGCTGCAATTTCACCTTCACCCGCGGCGAGGATGAAGAGCGGAAACTCGGAGTGGCCACGGACCTGGGGTTTCCAACCACCCTGGCGGTGAACCGGCTCAAACACTGCAGCACCTTGGTTTTGGAGAGCAACCACGATGAGCGCATGCTGATGGCGGGGCCCTACGACTGGTCGCTCAAGCAGCGCATCAAAAGCATCAACGGCCATCTTTCCAATATCCAGGCCGTCGGCGTGGTCAGCCAGGTGATGCACCACGGCCTGCAAAACCTTATCCTGGCGCACCTTAGCGAGATCAACAACGATCCCCGGCTCGCCCTGGAAACCATGCACAACTACCTGCTCTCGATCCGCAGCGACATCAACCTGCTGGTCGCCGAACAGCACACCCACACCCCGCTGATCAACATCTGACCCCGCAAGCTATCCTCCTCATTCCCTCTTCCTGTCCCTTCCTAACACTCAGCCAACACATCCCCAATGTTGTTCGGAGTGTGTAGGGCGAGCGTGGCCAGGGCATGAGCGGCTGGAATGAGTGGCAAAGATGATACACAACCCTCCCGGCCTTGTCAGGTGAGGCCAATCTCAGGGGCAGCATTTCGGGCGCAGTCCGCTTTTCCTGCTAATGGCCGCCACATGCTTTGCCTGAGGCGCGGAATTCATGGAGTGGGTGATTGACCAAGGCCTTGTCTGGCAGAAAGTAAACCAGGCAAATGGCAGCGGGTGGAATAAAATCAACAGGCGTAAATCAGCGTAAAACCATAACATCTTGATATATGGGCACTTGAAATGAGGGATAGGCGCGTATGCCTGCAGGGATAAGGCCAAAATATTCATTGACAGCATTAAAAGCCGTCACAAAGTGGCTTAAAAGCATGTATGCGTAACGATCAGGGAATCCGTAGCCGGATGCCCGGGCTTTGGAATATTGGCCCAAAGCACAGCCAGGCAAGAAGTAACCTCGATCGTGGATGCAGTCTTGAAGGAGATGGAGCATGAAGAAAGCCATTGTTGTCATGCTAGTGATGATGAGCGCTTTTGCCCTCCTGGCGCAAATGCCGGGCCTTGCCGCTCTGCAGGAAGGGAAGATCAGCCCTGAACTGATTCAGGCCATTGAGGCCAGCAACCGCACGGCACGGAATTTTTCGTTCAATTTCAGCGATTCCCCATACAATCTGCCAGACTCAGTGGATATCGCCGATCCCCAAACCGGGCTCTTTTACGAGGACCTGCCCTGGACCAAGGATTTCACCCGCCACATAAACAACCCGGATGAGCTTGAACTTTCCCTGTCCTTCTATTCAACGCCGGAGCATTTCAGCGTTACGCAGCCCGATCCGGAGAATCCGCTTGTCCTGCAATTCCAGCCAATTCCCGCAAATTGGTACGGTTCGGAGCTGCTGATCTTGATCGCCACGGATGTCCGCACCCGCACGGAGGCCATAGCCCTGATCCGCCTGAATGTCACGTCCGTGCCTGATCCCCCCATCTGGAGCGGTTTGCCGCCAGACAACGCTTTTTATACCAATGAAGAGACTCCGCTCCTGATCAACTTTCAGGATTACGTGAGTTGCGTGGATTCGGAGCCCACAGCCTTTGAACTGTTTGTAACCCCGGCCCCCTATCCGATCGACGTTTCCCAAGAGCCGACCCCCACCGGACACTTGGTCACCTTCACTCCCCAGCAGGATTACAACGGCACCGCGATCTATGAGATAACGGCCGTGGACAGCGTTTCCAACGCCTACAGCAGCCTGCAGATTCAAGTCATCGTGTTGCCGGTGAACGATCCGCCCCAGATCATGTCCCATCAGCCGGAAGAGCTGACCCAGTATGTCGATCAGGGTCAGTCCATCGTTTTCAGCGTCGAGGTCTTTGACGTCGAAGATGACCCCCTTTCCCACACCTGGTCCCTCAGCGGCCTCCAGAACGGGATTCCCTATTCGAACGTCGTATCCACCAGCCCCGGACTGGAATATGCGTTCAACCTGCCCGGGACTCATATTATGGACTATGAGGTCTCAGACGGCGAGGATAGCGACAGCCTGTCCTGGACGATAATCGTGAGCCCTGCGGGACCCCTGTTCGATCCTCTCGGGGGAACCTACACCCAGGCCGTCAATGTGGCCCTCGCGCCTCCGGCTGGCTTTGACGGAGCTGTGATCCATTATACCCTCGACGGCACTCCACCAGACGAATTTTCCCCGGTTTATGCTTCTCCCATAGAGATCCCAGCCCTGGCGGACGAGGAAAATCAGGTCACCGTCCAGGCTTTCTTTATCCATCCGGATTATCCGCCATCCCAGACCGTGAGCCAGACCTATGTCATCACCGGAACCGTTTCCCCGCCTGTCTTCGATCCTCCCGGGGGGCTGTATTACGCTCCTGTCCTGGTTTCGCTCACCAGCAGCAATCCGGGCGCCAGCATCTATTACACCACCGATGGCACGGCCCCGGAACCGGGAGAAACTGGAACTATGCTGTATGAACAGCCGATTTTGGTGCCGGGGGAGACCGTGACGCAGATCAATGCGGTCGCCACCCGACCGGGCTGGCTGGATAGCGGGATCGCGGCCCAGACCTATGAGGTCACCGGAACCGTGAGCATTCAGGCCCATGCGATGCTTCCGGCCCCGCTTCCCGACGGCGAGTTTTTCATCGTGGAATACGGCGAAGCGCTGGCTGTGGAGATCGGCGGGGTGATCATCGATCCCGCGGACGGCGAGCTCTATTACACTCTGGATAACAGCTTGCCGGGTCCTGAAAATCCGAACGCGTTCCTGTATGCTTCCGGAAACCTGATATTGCTGGCCAATCCGACCTGGATCACTCTGCGCGCGGTGGCAGCCGACTGGCTGCCCAGCGAAACTTTCAGCTATTACTATGACGTCCGCTCCCAGGCACGCATCGAACCATTTGCCAACGGGACCGTCTTTGATCCGGCGCCTGGCTACAGCACCATTCCTTTGACCGTGAGCATCAGCACGAACACCGCTCCGGGCGGGGCTTCCATCTATTTCACCACCGACGGCAGCGATCCCGTGGTCGATCCCCTTTTGCTGTACACAGAGCCGGTTTTGCTGGCCCAAACCGCCACCCTTAAAGCCATGGCGCACTATCCTGGGATCTACCCCAGCATTGTATACTCTGGTGATTTCCTGATCACGGGAACTGTGGACGCTCCCGCCTTCGATCCTGCTCCGGGCAGTTATCCCGCGGCGCTTGATCTCAGCATTAGCACCCTTCTGGAGGAAACCGCGATCTACTACACCCTGGACGGATCAGAACCTTCAGACACCTCCCCGGCTTCCTATCTCTATAGCGGACCTGTGGCCCTGGGCATTGGCCAACATTACGTCCGTGCCCGGGCTTACAAAGAATTCTGGGCCACCAGCGCGATCAGCGAAGGCTATTATAACATCGGGATCCTTCCCGCGCCTGTCTTTGACCTGGCAGCCGGGCTCTACTATGAACCGATAGTGGTCCACCTCTCCGTTCCCTCTCATCCAGACGCGCTGATATATTACACTACCGACGGCAGCGATCCCAGCGTTGATTCCAACCTTTACAACGACGACGACGGAATTCCTCTTGGGACAGGCACTTCCGCCACCATCAAAGCCATTGCGGTAAAGACGGGTTGGGTGGACAGTGAGATCTCCACCCGCAGCTATCAGGTGACCGGAACCGTCGCCACTCCGTATTTCACGCCCGATGGAGGCGTGTATCCCAGCGCCACCACAGTCACCATCGCGACCGCCACTCCCGAAGCCTTGATCAGATATACCTTGGACGGCGAGGACCCGACCGAGACAAATGGAACGGTCTATACTGGCCCGGTAACGATCGGCAGCAGCGCGACCCTGAAAGCCCGCGCCTGGAGAATGGACTGGCTGCCCTCGGAGGTTTATGGGGCAGTTTACACCATCTTCGGGACCGTCGGCGATCCCGTATTCACTCCCGGGGCCGGGACCTACACTGCTCCGGTAAATGTCTACATCTCCGTCAATCCTCCCGACGCCACGATCTATTACACCACTGACGGCAGTGAACCCAGCTCCAGCAATGGAACAGAGTACTTGAGCGGGACACCGATAAACATTGCTTCCGACACTCTCTTGCGCGCCATAGGCGTCAAAGCTGGCTGGAATCCCAGCGCCGTGGCCAGCGCGCAATACTACATCACGGGAACCGTCAGCACACCGGTTTTTAACCCACCTTCCGGGCAATATGCCGCCACCCAGCTTGTTTCGATCAGTGCCATTCCTACAGCGGCCACGATTATCTACACCCTTGACGGAACTGAGCCCACACTCGCCAACGGGATCGTCTACGCCGCTCCGATCCAGATAACCGCCACCACGATTGTCAAAGCCTTTGCCCATCTTGACGGATGGAACCCTTCGGCGGTCGCTACGGCAAACTACGTGATCAACGGCCCGGTGGGAACCCCGGTCATCAGTCCGGCCGCCGGATATTACGGTTCTGCCCAGACTGTCAGCATCAGCGCCTATCCCGCCGCTGCCACCATCCGCTACACTCTGGACGGCACCATACCTTCGCCCTCCAACGGGCAGATCTACGCCGCGCCATTCGCGATCGAGGGCCATACGATCGTGCGGGCCTACGCCTATCTGGAAAACTGGCTCGATTCCGACCTGGCAACCTCGGAATATTTCTTCGTGGTGGCCAATCCGGTGCTGACGCCTCCAGCCGGCACCTATGCCGACGCCCAAACGGTCAGCATATCCGTTTCCACGGCTGGGGCCAGCATCAGCTATACTCTTGATGGCAGCGAACCAGGACCGGAGAACGGGACTCTCTATGCTGGTCCGGTAACCATCAGTACAAGCACCACGGTCAAAGCCATCGCCTACCGCGCTGACTGGATCAGTTCCAACGTGATCACCCAATTCTACCAGATCAACGGACCGGTGGCCGATCCCCTCTTCACAGTGCCCACCGGAAATTACTACGCCGCTTTCAGCGTGGGGATCACGACTCTGCCGACAAATGCGCAGATCTATTACACCACAAACGGAAGCGATCCCAGCCCAACAAATGGGACTCTTTATGCCGGACCGGTGCAGGTCAACCAAAACATGGTCCTCAAGGCGCGCGCTTATCTGAACAACTGGCTGCCCTCGAATGTCAGCACGGCGGTCTATGACCTGTTTGCCAGCCCGGTCAGCTTCAATCCGGCCGGCGGGACCTACGCTGCCGTGCAAAGCGTTTCCCTGGGCACCGCGACTCCCAGCGCCACGATCAGCTATACCACTGACGGGAGCGATCCGGTTCCCGGTGTGAGCCCGGTTTTTAATCCGGCCAATCCCATCACGGTGGATCAGGACCTGACCATAAAAGCCCTGGCCTCACGCGCCAACTGGCATCCATCGGTGATCACCAGCGCCGCCTATGTCATCGACATTCCCCTGCCCACGGTGGAAACACCCGAGATTCAGCCGCCCAGCGGGGTTTACAACGTGGCGCAGAACGTGACCATGAGCACCGCCACACCCAATGCCATGCTTATTTATACCACCAACGGCAGCGATCCGACCCTCACCAATGGGACAATCTATGATGGCCCATTCATGGTCTCGGACAACGTTCTGATCAAAGCCCGCGGATTCAGGGACGGCTACAATCCCTCCCTGATCGCTTCGGTGCAGTATATCATCGTGATCCCGATCGAAACTGTTGCCACACCCACCTTCTCGCCATCCGCGGGGATCTATAATGAGCCGATCCAGGTGACGATATCGACCATGACTCCCGACGCAACCATCCGCTATACCCTGGACGGCACCGAGCCATCGGAAACGATCGGGACCGTCTACACAGGTCCGATCAACATTTCCCAGACGGTAACGGTCAAGGCGATCGCCTATAAGACCGGGATGAACACCTCCTTGATCTCCAACGCCAGCTATGTGATCGATATCATCATACCCGTGGTGGCGGCCCCGATGTTCTCGCTGCCCTCCGGAACCTATTATCAGGCCATCGATGTGGCGATATCGACAACCACGGAGAACGCTTCGATCCGCTATACCACGGACGGCTCGCTTCCCTCTGCCACCAACGGCATCCTCTACACAGCCCCGATCCACATTCCCGGAGACAGCAACCTCTTCATCCAGGCCATCGCCTATCGTGACGGTTGGACGCCCAGTACGGTCGTTTCGGCGAACTATACGGTCACGGGAACCGTGGCGGATGTCAGCTTCGCTCCTTCCGGAGGGATCTATACGCAGGCTACAGCAGTTGTTTTGACTACAACCACGCTTGGGGCCAGCATCCGCTATACCCTTGATGGCAGCACTCCCACGGAAGCCTCTAACCTGTATTCCACGGCCATCATCGTGCCGCTGAACACCACCCAGACCATCACCGCCCGGGCCTTCAAAACGGGCTGGTTGCCCAGCGCCGTCACCCAGCAGACCTATACTGTCACTGGCCAGGTGAGCATCGATCCTCCGGTCTTCACTCCCGCTGCAGGAATCTACCAGACCGCCCAGTCTGTTGTGCTCAGCACAAACACGGTCCCGGCCGGAGCAACCGTGCGTTATACAACCGACGGCAGCACTCCCACGGAAACGTCTCCGGTTTACAGCGCACCGATAAATGTGCCCATGAATACTACAACGACCATCAAAGCGGTCGCTTTCCTGGATAACTGGCTTTCCAGCCAGGTCTATGAAGCCTCCTACACCATCACCGGGCAGATCCAGCTACCCGCGCAGGTTTTCAATCCTCCCGCCGGAACTTACCAAACCGCCCAATCCATCGTTCTGAATACGGCCACAACGCCAGCCGGGTCGACTTTGCGCTATACCCTGGACGGCAGCGTGCCCACGGAAAACTCGCCGGCCTACACGGCGCCGATCCAGCTTGGCCTGAACAGCACGACGACCATCAGCGTCAAGGCGTTCCTGACCAATTGGATTCCCAGCGAAACTGCCACGGCAACTTACGTGATCACGGGACAGGTCGTTTTCCAAACCCCGGTGTTCACGCCTCCGCCCGGGATCTACAATTCACCGCAGTCTATAGTTATCGCTGACCCCATACCCAACGATGCCACGGTCCGCTATACCACGGACGGCAGCGAACCCACGGCCGCGTCGGCGATCTATACGGCTCCGATCGAACTGGCCATGGACACCAACACTACGATCAAGGTGAAGGCGTTCAAGACCGATTGGACTCCGAGCCAGACCCAGACTGGGGTTTACACTATAACCGGCCAGGCCTCGATCGCGGCTCCTGTTTTCACTCCACCTCCTGACACCTACCAAACCGCGCAGATGCTGAGCATCAACACCCAGACCGTACCCGACGGCGCTCAGATCCGCTATACCCTGGACGGCAGCGAACCCACGGCCACTTCAACCTTGTACACGGCCCCGATACCGCTTGACCTGAACTCCAACTATGAGGTCAGGGTCCGTGCCTTTGCCGCGAACTGGACTCCCAGCATAGTATACGTGGGATACTATACCATTACCGGAACTGTCGTGATCCCCGATCCGGTGTTCACTCCGCCGGCGGGAACCTATACCACAAACATCAATGTTATCCTGAACACCCAGACTGTACCGGCGGGAGCGATTCTGCGCTACACCCTCTACGGGGTCGAGCCGGATGAATCCTCTCCCCAGTACACCGGCCCGATCGAGTTGTACGCGCCCATGCAAAATACCATTAAGGTTAAGGCTTTCAAGGAAAACTGGATCCCCAGCCAGACCTATTCGGCCGAGTATATCCTGACCGGCCAGATGCAGCTAATGCCTCCGTATTTGAGCCCTGCGCCGGGAATCTATACTTCGCCGATCAGCGTGAGTTCGGTCGGAGGAACCAACCCTACGGGCGGTACTATCCGCTACACCACGGATGGCAGCGATCCGACGGAAGATTCACCAATTTTCGACACTCCGATCGAGATCGGCTTGAACACCATCGATTTCACCATCAAATTCCGCGCTTTCCAGGATGGCTGGATCCCCAGTGTAGTGAGAACCGGAATCTATTCAGTCACCGGACAGGTCACTCTGGCGGAATTTCCCTTTGCTCCGGCCCCAGGGACATATACCAGCGCCCAAAGTGTTGTTCTGGAGGCTCCGGTCTTGCCTGATGTCGTTGTGATCCGCTACACCCTGGACGGCAGCGAGCCCACCCAACAATCTGCGGCCTACACAGTTCCGATCCAGCTTCCAGCCGGCACAGTCTCCACTTTGAAGATCAAAGGCTTTGCCGAAGGTTGGATCCCCAGCGAGACCACCACCGGAATTTACAATATAACTGGAACGGTTTCTCCGCCATTGTTCAACCCACCCGGAGGGACATACGGCTCGCCTGTGAACGTTGTTATTAGTTCTGCCACTGAAGAAGCGGAGATCCGCTATACCCTGGACGGAAGCCCGCCCACGGAGGAATCAACGCTCTACACAGCGCCGATCGCGGTCCCGCATTTCACCCAGAATCTGGAGATCAGGGCCAAGGCCTTCAAGACAGACTGGGAGACAAGTCCGGAGCGCAGCGAGGTCTATTCCATTTTGACCTCGCCTGTTAACCTGAGCGGATTCACCTATGCCGGCTATATCCGCCTGCTTTGGACCCTGCCCCCGGCTTCCAGGGCGCTCCAGGGCTTCAATGTCTATCGCCGGGAATTTTCGACAGCCCAATTCACCAGAATAAACGACGCCTTGGTGAACAGCCAGGTCGACAACTACTACTACTACGACGATTTTGAGATCGCCATGGACGTTTCCTATGAATATTACGTCACGGCGGTCTACGACGGGGTGGAA
>JAHYIU010000018.1 GCA_019429425.1 Candidatus Syntrophosphaera sp. | reverse complement strand
GCTATACGAAACTCAAGAACCTTAATATGTTGCTTACCCTGGCTCTATACTTCATCTACTCATGTAAAGACATCATAGTGAAGATTGCAGAGGCTTTCCCGAAGCTGATCTGCTTTAGGGCAAAGGATTGGGCTAAACTGCAGCAGTTTGTGTACTACCGAATCAGTCAGGTCATGCAAATCTGCCTCAGTAGCTCCAGACACTACGACACCTCACCTTATAGAGCCGATCTGATCGAACCATGGCAGTTGAAAATCAGGCTGGTATAAAAAATGGGGGAATGCCAGTCGAAACTTTCCCTTGACAAGCATCCCTTTCCTGACATTGTTTACTTGTGGACATGGAGGTCCAAATGAAGATGTTTATTTTGATTGCTATATTCTTGCTGGCGGCTTCGCTGCTCCAGGCTTGGGAGGTCGGCCTGTTGAACCGCACCTACATCGATCCTTCGCGCAACAACCGCCAGATCCCAACCCTCATCTACCATCCCCTGCCGGCTTCCGGAACCTCACAGCGCGAGGCCTTTCCGCTGATCGTGTTTGGCCACGGCTGGCTTTCGGCGGTCTCCACCTATTCCGTTCTGAGGGATGAATTCGTCTCCAGCGGCTGGATCGTGGCTTTTCCAACCACCGAGGGCGGCTTTTTCCCCAGCCACGCGAATTTCGCCCTGGACCTGGAATTCGTGCGCCTAAGCGTTTTGGCCGAGAACCAGATGGCGGATTCGGAGCTCTTCGCGAGCGTGGACCCCTTTTCCGTGCTGATGGGCCATTCCATGGGTGGAGGTGCCTCAGTGCTGGCTGCCGCACAAAGCTCGGCTTCAGCCCTCCTCACCCTTGCCGCCGCGGAAACAAGCCCCTCCGCGATCTCGGCTGCCTCCCAGGTGCTCATGCCCTCGCTCACTCTCTCCGGTGCAACCGATTGGATCGCGCCACCGCCCAACCACCAGATGCCGATCTACGCGAACCTGGCCTCCTGCTATAAAAGCTATCTCAGTTTCGCGGGGGTGGGCCATTCGGATATCTACACCACCCAATTGGTCTTCGACCTGATGGCCGCCTGGCTGGCTTTTGCCCGCTCCTCCGGCGGCGGCGAACTGGATCTCTTCAGCACCCTGCTGGAGCAAAACCAATCCGCGCAAACCGGAAGCCACGCGGGATACATGTTCCCATCCATCAGCGGGGCGGGAACCATCTCCTGGCCGAAGTTTCCCGGAGCCTCCAGCTATAACGTGTACCGCGCGCCGGATCCCTTCGCGGACTTCACTTTGCTGGCCAATACACCCCTGCAAAGCTGGACCGATCAGGATCTCACCCAGGACAGGGCGTTCTACCGGGTGACCGCGGTCTCGCCCTGAAGAGCCAGTGCTCCGGGCTTTGGAAGCTGAGCTGGAATTTCGCTCTTTTACCCAGCTCACCCGCCACTCACTGACCACTCGCTAACCACCCGCCGGACAGGCGGGAACTCGGCGGGAGGCAAACGGGAGGCAAGTGAGCCAGGAAAAAGGGGGGGATGGGATAAAATCGAGTGGGACTGGCAGAAATCCGGAAGAGGGTGGATGCGGCTGCCTTCCTGGCCTATCCATGCTGTTTGCCTCAGGGGCGGAATGGGTTTGCGGGAAGATGGGTTCCGCGCCATCCCGTCCTGTTTTGAAATTCACAACCCTCCAAAAAGCTTGTGAATCTCTTAACCGATTGCCCGGGTATGGTTTAGGGGATGAAATTCACAAAATTCGCACTCTGTGGCCCCGGGGCGCTGGAAGTGTCAGGCAGGGAGTTTAATTGTGCTATGAATATGCAGTATATATATTTATAGTATATATAGTATTATATTATATAATATATTTATATTAACTATATAGGTTATCTAAACAAGATCCTGCATCCCTTCTTCCCGTCCCGGATGCCGGAGGGCACAGGAAGCCGATTTTGTGAATTTCATCCCGTAATGCTATACCCGCCATGAAGTTAAGAGATTCACAAGCTTTTTTGGGGGTTGTGAATCCTAAAATTCCTCTTAACTGCCTTGGATCCCGGTGAGCGGTTTCATCATCCCCAGCCATCGATCCACCCCAAAAACAAGTTGCTTGACAAAAGAATCAAGGGAATTAAAGTAGTAAGTAAAGATGGGAGAGAGTGGTCGGTAATAATTAAAGCGCTCTCCCGCAGCAAGATGGAATAACAAGACATCCTCCGAGGAGATATTGGATAAGATCGAATCCCAGGCATTGGAAAGCAACCTGGCCCTGACCAAGGTGTTGGAAGTGGTTCTGCCTCCTGACAGCCAGTGGCTTCTGGACCAGAGTGGCGCTTATTTCGGGATCCAGCAGCGGACGCGGCTGTTTTTGGAAGAGCTGCACCATCCCTACGCCAATCTGGCGGAAGCGCTCAAGTTGATGCGGCAGAGTGTGTTGGGCGACCTCTGGTTCTATGCCCAACTGCCGGAAAGCGAGAGGGCCCTGAAGCTCGTGGTGGAGATCTTCCGGAGCATCGCCTCGCGGGCTCCGGACGACGCCACGCGGCAGAAGGTTTTGGCCGAATATCTGGATTTTCTGGCCGCCATAGCGGGAGAGGAGAAGGTTTCGGCGGAGGTTTTGCGCCACAGTCTGGAAGTTTTGGAGGCGTGGCACGAGGAGCAGCCGGAGCTGTTCGTGAGGGCTTCGGGAGCCTGCCACAAGGCTTTTCTGAAGCTGGCCCCGCGCCTGGACAGCCCGGAGAAGCTGGCTCCCCTGCTGAAGTCCATCCTGGCCGACTCGCTGCAGCTTTGGCGCCGGCAGGGCCGGATCGGGGAATGGTTTGACAAATACTCCGAATTCATCAGCTTGGAGCGGGAATACTTGGAAAGCGCTCTGGGCGAAAGCTTCTTCGCGGATAGCCTGAACAAGCTCAGCGCGGCCAAGGACATGGACGGACTGGCCGGGATCCCCAGCCACAGCGACATCGCCGGGCGCCACCGGGACCTGATCGCGGAGTTTCCCAGCCTCCAGGGCAAGATCCAATACGTTTTCTACCTGCTGAGCCTGCCCGCCATGGCCGAGCTGAGCGACCACCTGCTCTGGGATTTGAACCGGCTGCTGGCTGAGCTGCGCGATTCGCTTTCCGCGCGCGAGATCAACCAACTGATGGACAGCGTGTTCGCCACCCTGGCCGAATACCGGGACATCCACAGCAGCATCGTTTTGGACTGCGTGCTCACCATTGGCAGGGCGGTGCTGGATCCCCGCGAGCCGGAACTGGGCAAACACTGCCTGCGCAAGATCATCGACCTGGGTTTCATCCCCCCGGGCGAGATCCGGATCAGCCGCGACTGGCAGATCATCGCCAACAAAAACCACATTAAAAACATCCGGGTGTGGCTGGAGTTGGTGAGCATCGATCCCCTCTTTTGCAAGGACCTCCTGGCCGCCCTGAGCATCGCGCTCACCCAGCACGGCATCTTCATCTCGGACACCGACCTCTTCCAAAAGGACGTCTCCGCCTTCCTCAACAGCGCTATCAAGCCGCTCTACACCCAGGTGAAAAACCTGCTCAAGCTCTTCCCCGTGTTCTTCCAGGAGATCGGCGCCGAGGGCGACATCCGCGACCTGAGCACCGAGATCGACGAACTGGGCTCGCGCCAGGACCGCTTGATGCATTTCATCCGCAAGCAGGTGCACACAGAAAGCAACAACACCCACATCACCCTGATGAAGAAGACCTTGCTTTTCTGGACCGACCTGGACCTGAGGCACCTGCACGGCATCATCCCGGAGGACGTGGAACTGTATCTCAAGGAGCCCGACGAGCGGCTCAGGGCCCAGCAGAAGGCGGTGAACAAGTTTCTCAAAGACCACAAACTGAGCGTGGAAAGCCTGCTTAGCCAGTCCTGGCAGACCGTCGCCCCGCTCTTCCCGGTTTCTGAGAAGAAGCCGGACCTCTTCCTCCGCCGCCTCGAACTGCTCTGCCACATCCACTATCTGCTCCTGGACAAGTATGACCTGGATCCCTACGATGTGGTGAAGTTTTTGGCCCGCTTCAAATGGTTCGACAAAAAGGAGCAGCTTCGCCTGCGCCAGAGCCTGGACCGCAACGACTTTGACAGCAGCATCCGCCAGATGCTGGGCTACATCGGCAGGCTGAACCAGGTGATCCTCGATCCCCAGCCCACCCAACCTTGGGAAAACATCTACTACAAGCGGCACATCGCAGCCGGGATCCCCTCCATGTATGGCCAATACCGCGAGCCCAAGCTGGAGGCGATGGGGATGATCTTCCGGCTGGAAAATATGCTCCAGCGGCTGATCGAGAAAAACATCAAGCAGCTTAACCTCAATTATATCACCGCCAAGACCCTCAAGCGCGTCATCCGGCTTCTCGAGCTCTTCGACCTGGGCCTCAAGCAGCAGGGCCTCACCAGCGAAGCTTTCACCAGCGCCCTGGAGATGCTCAAATCCAGCCAGAGGATCACCAACCTCTCGCTGGACCAGTACCTGGACCTGTTCAAACTGATCAAGGACAGCATCACGGACATCATCAACGAATACTACTACCGCTTCTACGAGCAGGAACTGGAGCAGGCCCCAGCTGCCGGAACGGGAAACCGGCACAGCCGCCAGGCCGCCCAGCAGATGTTCGCCGAGGAATTTTACCGCAAGCTGCTCTCCTCCACCTTCCTGGTGCAGGACATGGACAATCTCATCGCCCAGATCCTGCTCTCCCTGAACGCGATGAAGCAGCTCTTCGGCTCTGGCGAGATCAGCCGGGTGATGAGCTACGACCCGGACCTGCTGATCATTCCGCTCCAAACCAGCAACGGGCGCCTGGACAACCAGGTGTTGCTGGGTTCCAAATCCTATTTCCTTAAAAAGATGCACCAATACGAGTTTCCCATTCCGCCGGGCTTCGTGATCAGCACCGAGCTTTACCGCTATCGCAACATCGTGGGCACCCATCCGGAGATCGACCGCGAGCTGGATGAACTGCTCAAAGCCCAGATATCCTCGCTGGAGGAGATCACTGGCTTGGGCTATGGGATTCCCGAAAGGCCGCTGCTCTTCTCCGTGCGCTCCGGCGCCCCAATGAGCCTACCGGGGGCGATGGACACCTTCCTCAATATCGGGCTCAATGAAGAGGTCACTCTCGGGCTGAGCAGGATGCCCAATTTCGGCTGGACCGCCTGGGACTGCTATCGCCGCCTGCTCCAAAGCTGGGGCATGGCCTACGGCATCGATCGCGACGAGTTCGACGGCGTGATGATCTCCTTCAAGCGCCTGCACAAGGTCAAGCTCAAAACCCAGTTCAGCCCCCGGCAAATGAGGGACATGTGCTCCGCTTACAAGGAGATCCTGGCCTCCCACGGGGTCGCCTTCGAGCAGGACGTCTTCCTCCAGATCAAACAGGCGATCAACCACGTTTTGGATTCCTGGAACGCCGACAGGGCCAGGCTTTACCGCCAGAAGCTGCAGATCGCCGACGACTGGGGCACCGCCGTGACCGTCCAGAAGATGGTCCTGGGCAATATCAGCCTCGATTCCGGCTCCGGCGTGCTCTTCACCTATGCCGACTGGAACAAGAAGCAGGGTATCACCCTCAACGGCGATTTCACCCTCTGCAGCCAGGGCGAGGACGTTGTGGCTGGTCTGGTCTACACTTTGCCCATCTCCGAGGCCGAGCGCGAACAGTCCAAAGCGCCGGTCGGAATGTCCCTGGAAAAGGACTTCCCCGCCATCTACAGAAAGCTGCTCCGCCTCGTGCGCCAGTTGATCGAGGACAAGGGCTATCCCCACCAGGAGATCGAATTCACCTTCGAAGGGCCGCAGGAAGATCAGCTTTTCATCCTCCAGACCCGCAACCAGGTGATCACCAAAACCGCCGAATACACCGTCCTCAGCGCCCCCAAGCGCGAATTGAAGCTCCTGGGCTGCGGGATCGGCATCGGCAAAGGCGTGATCAACGGCCTCATCGCCATCTCCCGCAGGGACATAGATTCCCTGAAAGAAAAAGGGCTGCCCCTAATCCTCGTCAGGCCGGACACCGTGCCCGAGGACATGGAACTGCTCTTCGACTGCCAGGGCCTCCTCACCTCCCGGGGCGGAGTGACCTCCCACGCGGCGGTGACGGCCAACCATTTGGGCATCAAGGGGATAGTGAACTGCCGCCAGCTCAAGGTCAACGAGGCGGAAAACAACTGCCGCATCGGCGACCAACTCCTCCTTCCCGGAGAGGCCATCGCCATCGACGCCAGCACAGGCTCGATCTATCTGGGCCACTATCCCATCGAGACAATTCGCGGCCGAATCTGATTTTCATAAAAAAAACATACATAGGAGACAAGCATGAAGCTCAACCTGAGAAACAAAAAACTGCTCGGCATCAACGGCCTGGGCAGGATCGGCAAGCTATTGCTCTGGAACCAGATCCACCTCCGCCACTTCGAGGGGATCGTCATCAATTGCGGCCGCGAAGTGGGCAAAAACCTGGACGACCTGCTCCAGGTGATCGAGACCGATTCCACCTACGGCAGCCTCCACAAATACCTCTTCGGGACTGTGGGGCGCAAGGCCATGATCAAGGTCCTGGATGCCGATACCCCCATCCTGGAGATCGAAGGCATTCCGGTCAAGATCCTGCGCACGGCCCGCGATCCCAAGGACATCAACTGGCTGAACGAAGGTGTGCGCGTGGTGGTTGACTGCACGGGCAATTTTGTGGATCCCTCTCTTTCTCCGGAACAGGGCAAGCCCTGCCTGCGCGGGCACTTGGAGGCCGGGGCTCTAAAGGTGGTGGTCTCAGCCCCCTTCAAGAGCAAATCCTCCGTCGCCCTCCCCAGCCCAGACGCCGCCACTCTGATTTTTGGCATCAACCATCTGGACTACAACCCCCGCGAGCATCATCTGATCTCCGCTGCCAGTTGCACCACCACCGGCCTCGCCCACATGATCAAGCCCCTCCTGGAGCACCGGGAGACCGCGAACATCATGACCGCCTCGATGAGCACGGTCCACGCCGCCACCAACACCCAGAGCATCCTCGATTCCGTGCCCAAGGCCGGCGCCATCGACCTGCGCAAATCCCGCAGCGTGCTGAACAACATCATCCTCTCCACCACCGGCGCTGCCAAGGCTCTGGAACTCGTGATGCCCCAAATCAAGGCGATCGGCTTCATGGCGGATTCAGTGCGCATCCCCACCACCACCGTGTCCCTGATCAATCTGAACGTCACCTTCCACACCCGGCTGAACGACCTTGGCCAGCCTGCCGTCACCCGCAAGCTGCTCAACCAGATCTATAAAGACGCCGCTGATGGCCCCCAGAAAGGCCTGCTGGTCTACAGCGAACGCCAAAACGTCTCCGCCGACCTGATCGGCTCCCTCGCCGCCGTGACCCTCGAAGCCCATGAGACCCACACCCGCACGGCCTTCATCCCCATTCCGCCCGAAACCCTCTCTGCCGCTGGACTGGCTCCTGGCAAGGAGGTCACCATGCCCGTTACCCACGCCAAGATCTTCGGCTGGTATGACAACGAGCTCGGCTCTTACACCAACTGCCTCTCCCGCCTGGTCAACTACGTGGAGGAAAACACACCCTGAATCCCCTGATCTGATAATTGTCCACCAAGCGCCGGTTTGAAGCCGGCGTTTTGTTTCCCTCCCTTTCGGCTTCCCTTCAGGCCGGACGCCTTTCCGGCAAATTTCTGTTGCCATAAATCCCCCCTTTCAAAAAAATGGCGCTCACAGAACATCAAGATTCAAGGGAGGTTGCCATGATCCAGTATTTCAAGATTGCCGGTCAGCGCTTTGAGCCCGCTCTGGCGCATGATGAGGCGTTTTGGATCCATCTGGAAGAGCCGACGGCAGACGAAATCAAGGCGCTGATCGCGCGTTACGAGCTGCCGGACGACTTCATCACGGACCTCCAGGACGCTGACGAGAACAGCCGCATGGAATTTGACGAGGGCGCCGTGCTCACCATCATGCGCGTGCCTCTCTACTACAGGCATCGTTCTGCCAGCGTTTCCTTCACAACGGCGCCTTTGGGCGTGATCGCGGTACAGGATAAGATCATCACCGTGAGCTTTTTTGAAAGCGAGGTCCTCACCCTCTACCTGGACTGCAAACACCGCCCCTTCAACATCACCCAGCAGAGTTTCCTGCTCCAGATCGCCCTCCGCGCTTCGCTCTATTTTCTCAAATTCCTCAAGGAGATCAACCGCCGCACCGGCAAGATCGAGAATGAACTCCACCAGAGCATGCGCAACAAGGAACTGATCCGCCTGCTGCGCATGGAGAAGAGTCTGGTCTATTTTTCCACCGCGCTGAAATCCAACGAGATCATCCTCGAGCGAATGCAGCGTTCGCGCTGGCTGCACCAGGATCCCGACGCAGAGGACCAGATTGAGGACGTGATCATCGAAAACAAGCAGGCTATCGAAATGGCCAACATCCATTCCAGTATCCTCAGCGGCATGATGGACGCTTTCGCCTCGATCATCTCCAACAACCTCAATGTGGTGATGAAATTCCTCACCCTGGTCACGATCATTCTGGCCGTGCCCACCCTCATCGCCAGCATCTACGGGATGAACGTCAAACTGCCCTTCGCGGAACAGAGCTACGCCTTCGCCGTGGTTATGGGCATTTCCATCCTGACCATCATCGCGATGGTGCTGATCTTCATCCGCAAGAAATACTTCTGAGGAGGCTCGCCCCATGTACAAACTCAGCGTCACCGATTCCTTCAGCGCGGCGCACCGCCTGGAAGGCTACCCAGGAGCCTGCTGCAAGCTGCACGGTCATAACTGGAAAGTGCGCGTCGGACTCCTGGCCAGCGAACTGGACGGAATCGGCCTGGCTCTGGATTTCGGGGTCATCAAGGCCCATCTGGAGGAGATCCTGCATGAGCTCGACCATGCCTGCCTGAACGACCTGCCCTCGCTCGCCGGCATCAACCCCAGCTCGGAAAACCTCGCCAAATACATCTTTGACCGCATGGAGAAAGCCCTGCAAGACAGCCCCGCGCAAGTTTGCGAAGTGGAGGTCTGCGAGTCCGAGCGCTCCAGCGTAACCTACTCCCATGCTTAGATTCGTCCAATCCTTTTTCGTTAAAAGCGCCGTCGAGCCCAAGGACTACCCCGCCAGCGCCTATCCGGAATTTGCCATCGCCGGGCGCAGCAACGTGGGCAAATCCACCCTGATAAACCTGCTCACCGATCACCACGGCCTGGCTAAAACCAGCTCCCATCCCGGCAAGACCCGGCTGCTGAACTTTTTCCTGATCCGCTGGAAGGATGACGCTGCCGAAACCGAAGGCCGCCTCCAACTCACCGACCTGCCCGGTTATGGCTTCGCCGAGGTCTCCCAAGCCGAACAGGAGAAGTGGCGCAAGATGCTCAGCCATTACTTCGAGCAGCGCGAACAGCTCCGCGGGATCATCGTGCTGGTGGACATCCGCCATCCAGCCGATCCCAAGGACATCCAACTGCTGGAACTGCTCCGGGCCCGCAAGATCGATCACTGCGTCGTGTCCACCAAAGCGGACAAGATTCCCAAGACCAAGGTCCCCAAGACCCTCAAGCTGCTCAAGCTGGGATTGGGGCTGGGGGACGAGGAACTCCACGCCGTCTCCGCACTCCGCAATACAGGCCTGGATCCCCTCTACGCCTGGATCGGAAACCGGCTGGGCCAGTAAAACCCATGCCCTGGGATTTTGACGTGATCGTGGTGGGAGGCGGCCACGCGGGGATCGAAGCCGCTTTGGCCTCAGCCCGCCGGGGAGCTAAAACCGCCCTCTGCATCCTCAAACTGGAATCCCTCGGCCGGATGAGCTGCAATCCCTCAATCGGCGGTCCCGCCAAAGGCCATCTGGCCAGGGAAATCGATGCGCTGGGAGGTGAACTTGGCCATGTGGCCGACCTCTCCGGGATCCATTTCCGCATGCTCAACCGCAGCAAAGGACCCGCCGTCTGGGCCCCCCGTTCCCAAAACGACCGCCAGCACTATTCGGAACTGATGCGCCACAGCGTGGAAAGCCAGCCCGGCCTGAGCCTGCTGGAAGCTTCGATCGAGGGGATTTTGGTTGAACAGGGAGCCGTGTGCGGAGTTCGCAGCCAGATCGGAAAAGTATACCGGGCGCCGCGGGTCATCCTGGCCACGGGAACATTTTTACGGGGGCTCATCCACGTGGGCGACGTCGCCGTGCCGGGCGGACGAAGCGGAGAACCCTCCGCGGACGGGCTTTCTCCGGACCTTATCGCCCACGGGCTTAAGCTGGATCGCTTCAAGACCGGCACTCCGCCCCGCGTCGACCTGCGCAGCCTGGATTACAGCCTGCTTGAGGAGCAGCCAGGCGATCCCGAGCCCGAGGGCTTTTCCTACTACCGGGACGTCCCTCTCTCCAATAAAGCGAGCTGTTTCCTCACCCGCACCACACCCAAGACGCACAATATCATCCGGGAAAATCTGCAGAAGTCATCCCTCTACGGCGGCATCATCCAGGGCATCGGGCCCCGCTATTGCCCTTCAATCGAGGACAAGATCGTCAAGTTTCCCCAGCGCGACGGCCACCAGGTTTTCATCGAGCCGGAGGGCCTGAACACCTTCGAAGGCTACGTGAACGGAATTTCCACCTCGCTGCCCCCGGAGATCCAGGAACAGCTTGTACACAGCATTCCCGGCTTGGAGCAGGCCCGCATCATGCGCTACGCCTACGCCATCGAATACGACTACGTGGACCCCTCCGAGATCACCGCAACCCTGGAATGCAGGCGGATAAAGGGTTTATACCTGGCGGGGCAGATCAACGGCACCTCCGGATACGAGGAGGCCGCCGCCCAGGGCATCATGGCCGGGATCAACGCCACCCTCAGCCTCGACGGCCAGGAGGGAATAGTCCTCAGCCGCGCCCAGTCCTACATCGGCGTGCTCATCGACGACCTCGTGACCTGCGGCACCAACGAGCCCTACCGGATGTTCACCTCCCGCGCGGAATACCGCCTCCTCCTGCGCCAGGACAATTGTGACGAACGCATGATGCCCCTCGGCCGCAAGCTGGGATTGGTCTCAAATGAGCGCTGGTCAAGGTTCCAAGCCATGCTGGAGATGAAAAACCGAGAGCTGGAACGCCTCCGCTCAGAACGTTCCATCCCCCATCCCGACATCCGCGAATCCCAGAAATTTGCCGTCTTGCTCAAGCGGCCGGACATCTCCTTTGACCAACTCTCCCTCTATGGCTATGAACCTTCGCCGGGCCTCACCAAAGACGTGATCCGCCGCGTATCGCTGGAGATCAAGTATGAGGGCTATCTGAACCGGGCCATGCAAGAACTGGAGCGCTTCCGCTCCTCGGAGGATTACGCTTTGGCAGAAGACATCGACTATCACGAGATCGGAACCCTCGCCTGGGAGGCCCGCGAAAAGCTGGCCCGGATCAAGCCCCGCAACCTCGGCCAGGCCATGCGCATTCCCGGGGTCAACCATTCAGACACCGCCGCTTTGCTCATCTGGCTGCGTAAAAGCCAGAAAGCGGCCAGGGAGAACAAATGAAAGCCATCGCAGTCATCCCCGCGCGCTATGCCAGTACGCGCTTTCCCGCCAAAGCCCTCGCTCCGCTCAAAGGCAAACCACTGATCCTCTGGGTTCGCGAAGCTGTTTCCAACACCGGTCTGTTCGAAACGGTCCTCGTGGCCACCGATTCAGAGCTGATCAAGTCAGCCGTGGAAGATTTTGGTGGAAAAGCCGTCCTCACCAGAAGCGATCATCCCAGCGGAACTGATCGCATCGCCGAAGCCTCCGCCGGGCTGGATTTTGACCTCATCGTCAACGTCCAGGGCGACGAACCTTTGATCACCAAAGACGCTTTGGCCCCGCTGCTCAAGGCTTTTGACGATCCCTCCGTGCGGATCGCCTCGCTGCTGGCTCCTCTGGAAGATCCGGCGCTGCTGGCCGATCCCAACATCGTCAAGGTGGTGACCGACCAATTCTCCAACGCCCTCTATTTTTCCCGAGCCCCCATCCCCTGGGACCGTGATGGAACAGGATTTGACCGCTACAAACGCCACATCGGCGTCTATGCCTATCGCCGCGAGGCCCTAATGCGCTTCATCATGCTGCCTCCCGGGACCTTGGAACAGGTGGAGAAGCTGGAACAGCTCCGGGCCCTGGAGAACGGGATCCCCATCCGTATGGTCGAAACCGCCTATCAGGGCATCGGGATCGACACCCCGGAGGACCTGGAACGGGTCGAACTCCTGCTCAGAGCGTCACGCTGACCTTCGCGTAGGCGGTGGCCAGGTTCTTACGGAAATGGCCTGTCGGGTCTTGCCAGCTTGAAGGCTCGATCTGGGTTTGGGCGGATTTGAAGCCCAGGAAGACAAACCATTCCGGCTTGAATTCATAGCGCAGGTTGCCGTAGTAAGTCAGGCTGGACCGAATATTCCCGCTTTCATAGCTGCTCAAGCCGCTGCCCAGGGTGATCTTGAAAGTGGCGCGGGGGGTGTATTCCACTGCCGCGTTGGCAATCACGTATTCACTGTCCAGCCTGACTGTCAGCGTATCCCCGTTTATGACGACCTCATTCAACTCCGGATATCCGTAACGGGTCCAGGCCGCGACCAGGCTCAGACGCAGGTTCTTCAGCGGAATGTACCAGGTTTTGGTGCTGATCCGGTTCAAGGAATGATCTTCGGAAAGGGCGTAGATCAAAGTTCGGCCATGGGTGTAATAAACGACAACACCCATATTTCTCTGATTTCCCCAGCCGCCGCCGAGCATCGCGTTGTAGTTGTCGTGCAGTTCGTTTTTCAGGTCCGGTTGCCGTGAGGCTTGGACGTTGGCCATGAAATTGAGCCGGGATCTCAGGTTCAGGTTTGCTGTCCCGCCCAAGCTATGGATGTTCATGGGATCCTCGCTGAGTTCGATCTGGGAGGCGTAGGCCCAGGCGCTGAAAGCCAGGTAGCGGATCTTTCTCTCGGCATAGGTCTTGTTCCAGTTGATGTTCGCCCCCAGGTAATGCAGGTCCTTGTCATAAAGGTAGCCGGCGTCATAGTTCAGGTCTTTGGAGAGCCGCAAGTATCCCAGGGAGACATCGAAATCACCTGGATCGGCTCTCAATCCAAAGCCCACTTTATGGCCTTGTTGAGGCTCCGGCAAGGCTTCATCCTTCCTGTCCCGAATCGACAGATTCAGGACTGACGAAACATAGAGACGAGGTAGAAACTCCCATTTCGCTGACCCGCTGTAGACGTGATTGTAATAATCTTTGTTGACGCGGCTGACGACGGCGTTGTACATCTGAAACCTGCGCCAGTTGGGATTGATGGCCAGGGCCTGGAAATAGTCGTCGGGATTGATCTGGTCCTCCCCGTCCCGGATCTCTTTATCAAAGGCGCCCAAGGCACCCCAATTCAGGATCTTTGTGTTTCCCGTGGCCTTGAAAGCCAGACGCGGCTGCACGATGTTGCGGGTATTGAGGACATCATAGTCCAGCCCGAAGGCGTCGATGTCCTCGGTAAAGAAGAAGCGGTTTTCGCCATAATAGGGCGGATGCTTGCTGTTGTAATCGTCTTGGGCGCTGTCCATCGGCACGTCTGAAAAGTCAGGATTGAGAGAGATCTTGATCCTCGTGCGCTGGCCCGGGTTGAGGGCGATGTCCAGGCCCAGGTGCTCGGGGTCGAAACTGCTGGTTTTTGCGATCAGGTCATAGCTTTTAACGAAATAGGGCTTCAGGGAAATGTCCAGTTTGTGCCTCACCGGCGTGGTCAAAACGATGTCCCGCGCCTGCAGGAAATAATCCTTTCCCATTTTGGTCACGGAATAAGGCAAAGAGAAATACTCCTGGCTCCAGTGGTTGTAGCGGGTGAGGATGATCTTCCAATGGTAGGGAGCAGGCTGCTTGTAGCGCAGTTCGTCCAGGGGAATGCGCATCGTCACTTGCCAGGTGCCGGTCCCGATCTCGCTAGTATAGGAATAGCGGCTGTTCCAAGCGTAATCGACGTTCATGTTCTGGTCCCGCACCCCGTCCATCAGGTTGCCGAGGGGATAAGCCACATAATAGTAGGCGTAATAGGCGTCCGGGATGGTGATCAGCTGCACCCGCAGGTAATCTGCCTGGGTGCCTTCGTCCTTCACGGAGAGGTTGCCGCGGGTGAAGGTGGAATCGATCTGGGCCTCGAGGCGGATCACGAGATCGCTCCCGTCCTGCCACAGCCAGGCTTTGGTGATCAGGGTCTCCGGCTTTTTGTCGTCGGGATCGACCCGCGTAAAGCCGCTCATCAGATTGTCTTCCGTAAGCACCGGCTCTTCCGAATCCGGCAGATTGATCTTGCTCCAGGCCAGGGCTGGAAGCAGCAGGGCCACAACACAAAGGGTGCAGATAAACCAGTTTTTCACGCAAATACCTCTGTTCAAGGGCGGATTTTTCCAATGGAATTCCCTTGACGGAATCATTTAACTGGGGGGGGGATTTTGTCAACAGTTTTCTTTGTCCACCCTGTCAGACGGTATCCGCTGATACGGTTGATGAAGGTTTCCCGCGGATTAACGCAGATGTTTTCCGCCTTGAAAAAGAAGCCAGTGTTACAACCAGTGGAGCTGATGAAGCAAGTGTTCCGGCAATCAGGTACAACAGCTTCAGCCCGGTCTTGTTCGGTCCTTTTCGCCCTTAAACGCAGCCTGTATGCCTCTCTTACGTCTCCCGCCGAGTTCCCGCCTGCCGGGCGGGTATCCAGCGGGAGGCTGGCAAGGGGCAAATGAGCTGAATAAAAGGAACAAATGAAACGGAAAAATGGGATTGGAAAGCTCATGAACTGTCTGGTTCTATGCATCTAAAGCAGCTCAAGCAAGGACCAGAATGTAGTGGCCAGGAGGACTGGCCTCTGCCTCAAACGTAATGATGTCAATGAGTTGGAGATCCTCTCTCCACATTTCCCTTGACAGGAACGACCTGGGCAATTTGGCTTCAAATGTGGAGACGATATGAACAAAAAACTCTTTTTCCTCGCGTTGGCCCTGTTTGCGGGCGCCAGTCTGAGCGCGCTGCCATTGACGATCTTTTACACCGGAGACACCCACGGGGTCTATGAAGCCTCAACAGACCGGGAAACCGGCCTCCGGCGGGGCGGCTACCTCGTTCTGGAGCAGGTATTGGAACAGCAGCGGCAAATGGCCCCGCGCAGCGTGTATCTGGATAGCGGAGACCAGCAGACTGGCACCATCTTTGCCTCGTTGGTGGAGAACGTAGAGCTCGGCGGGGCGGTGATCGTGCACGGCGGCGCTGTGATCGGTGTTTTCAACCGCCTGGGCCTGGACGCCAGCGTTTTTGGCAACCACGAGTTCGATTTTTCCTACCGCAACACTCTCGACCTTGCCCGGCTGGCACAGTATCCCATCGTCAGCACCAACCTGCTGGACCGCTCCACTCGCCAGAGCGTGGGCGGAACGCCTTTTTCCATCATCGAAAGGGACGGCCTGAGGATCGGGATCTTCGGCATCACTTTGGAACTCCTGCCGGAAAAGGTGAAGGCCGAAAACGTGAGCAGCGTGCGCATTCTGCCGCAAGCCGACGCCATTCAGATGTATCTGGACGAGGTGGATTTGAAGACCGACCTCATCGTGGTCCTTTCGCATCAAGGCTTTGAGGCGGACAGTTTGCTGGCTGAGAGCCTGGACGACAGGGTGGACCTCATCATCGGCGGACACGACCACATCAAAGCTGAACAGCCCATCCTGGTGAACGGAAAGTATCTCCTCTACAGCGGATCGCATCTGAACTACCTCGGCAAAGCGGAACTCGAGGTGGAAAACGACCGCGTGATCTCGATCCGCAACACGCTTCTGCCCCTGGTGACGGAAAGCCCGCGCTTCCAGACCCCGCTGGCGGACTACATCGACGGCAAGGTGGAACAGGTGAAGCTGCAGATGCAGCGCCTTCTGGGCCACATCACAGAAGACTGGGTCCCGGACAAACACCAGTCCACGGCCCTCTCCCGCTGGGTCGCGAGTTCCCTCAAGGCCGAATACCAAAGCCTCTACGCCCCCGACCTGGCCATTATCAACAACGGCGGACTGCGCAAGTTCATCCCCGCCGGGCCGGTCACCTTGGGCGACATGCACGAACTGCTGCCCTTCAACAACACCGTGGTGGTCTTTTCCTGCCACGGCCGCGATATCCTGATCCTGGACGAACTGAACGCCCTCCACGCTGAGACCCGGCCGCATGACATCTGCGAGCGCACGGAACTGGAACAGCCCCTCGATCCGGAGGCTGTTTACAAAGTCGTTTCGCATGACTACATCGCCGGGCAGTGGGACAAGTATCTGGGCTTCAAGCCCTTCGACGTCTACGACACCGGCGTGCCCATCCTCGACGCCATGATCCGCCAGTTCGAACTGCAATACGGCTTGCGCGAAGCCGAGGGCTGGGATTGAACAAGACCCACTCCACCCCTCATGAGCAGGGAGCCAAAATGGCCTTGTATCAAAAAGAAGCGCTCTACACCCTGATCATCAGCATCGCCTTCATCGCGCTGAAAGCTTTTCTGCTCCCGGATCTTGGGGCCTTCAACCTCGAATTGGCCCTGGTTCTGCTGGCCCTCTACAACGTGGCGCTCTGGGCTGTGCGGATCCTGCTGGGCATCAAATACCGGGTTCTCGCTGAGCGGGAAAAAACCGTCCGCCTGCACGCGGCGATGATCGCGATCCACGGGCTCCTGGCCGTCATGTTCATCTACGCGGCCGTGCTCTATCTAATGCACCGGGAAGAGCTCCAAGTTCCCTTGCAACAGGTTTTGAACCTGGCATACCATAGCTGGATCTCGTTCTATGTGTTTTGGAGCGGATCCACCCTGATCCTGCATCGCGGCGTGGGTTTGAAGATCTGAACTCCCCAAAAGCCTTTAGTGAATGAACCTGCGTAGCAGGCCGAAGAATTTTCCGTCCCGGTTGTGGCGCGGCAGGAAATGCAGGTGGAAATGAAAGACGCTTTGACTTGCTGCCCGGCCGCAATTCATCAGCAGGTTGTAGCCGTCGGGCCCGTATTCTTTGTCCAGCAGTGCCTTAAGTTCGAGACTGATCTCCCGCAGAGCTTCCATCTCCGCGGATTCCAGCTCAAAAAAATCCCGCGCGTGGCGTTTGGAAATGATCAGGCAATGCCCGGGTGTGAAGGGATTGATGTCCTTAATGGCGAAAAAGTGTTCATTCTCCGCCAGATATTTATCCGCCGTGATCCGGCAAAAAGCGCATTCCATTCAGGCTCCCTGTGCAATAATCGCGGTCCGGCGCAAAACCGGGACCTGCCTCAATCCGTTCCAAAGAAAGAAATCTGTCAACCTGAAAATCCGGCTTGACTTATCCGGGCGGGCGGAATATTTGGGCTCAGGATTGAAAAACCCCGTCAACTGCTGATATAATGAAATATCCGGGAGGATACATGAAATACCTCGATCTCGCCATGAACGCGGCCCAAAGCCTTGGCGCTGAATATGCCGACATCCGCGTTCAGAAAACCACCGACCAGGTGATCTACCTGCAAAACCTCAGCCTCAAGAACACCAGCACGGACGTCCTTTACGGCTATGGCATCCGCGTGTTCAAAGACGGCGCCTGGGGTTTCGCCCATTCCAACGTCTTTTCGGACGAGGAGGTTTTGGCCACCGTTAAGCGCGCCGCCGGGATCGCCGCCCTTTCCGCTTCCGTGAATAAGGACCGCAAACTGCGCCTGGCCCCGGAACGCAGCTACATCGCCAAATACGAGACCCCCATGCAGATCGACCCCTTCAGCCTGCCCATGAAAGACAAGGTCGAACTGATGTTGGAGGTCAACCGCACCATGCTGGCCTACGAAGGCATCCGCCGCGCCATGTTCTACCTGATCATGCACAAGGACGAGAAGCTCTTCGCCTCGACCCTGGGCACCAGGCTGGAACTGAACACGGGCTGGATCGATCCCATGATCATCGCCACCGCCGTGCATGAAGGCGACAGCCAGAGCCGCACCTTTGACGAGGGCGGAAGGTCCGTCGGTTGGGAATGGATCGAAAGCCTGAATCTGACCGACAAGGCGAAGCAGATCGCCGAGGAAGCACTGATCAAGGTCAAGGCAGACACCCTGGGCCCGGAAGAAAGGCGCAGCCTGGTTTTGGACCCCAACCACCTGGGCCTGACCATGCACGAAAGCGTGGGCCATCCCACAGAACTGGACCGCGTTTTGGGCTGGGAAGCCGACTTTGCCGGCATATCCTTCGCCACGCCGGAAAAACTGGGCAATTACCAATACGGATCCCCGCTGATCAACTTCGTGGGCGACAACACCCTCGCCGAAGGCCTCGCCACGGCTGGATTCGACGACGACGGAGTGCCCGGCCAGAAATGGCACATCATCAAGGACGGGATCCTCTCTGAATACGGCAGCACGCGCGACACGGCCCCGGAGATCGGCCTCGGCTATTCCCGCGGCTGCAACCGCGCCACCTACTATTACGACCAGCCGATCAACCGCATCCCCAACCTCTATCTGCTGCCCGGAACCAAGGAACTGACCCCAGGGGAACTGATCGCCGACACAGAGGACGGGGTCTACATCCAGGGCCGGGGCAGCTTCTCCATCGACCAGCACCGCGTGAATTTCCAGTTCGGCGGCGATTTCTTCTGGGAGATCAAGAACGGCAAGCTCGCCCGTCCCCTCAAAAAGGTCATCTACAAATCCTGCAACCCGGAATTCTGGAATAGCTGCGACGCCATTTGCGACCAGCGTTTCTGGCGCCCCTTCGGTGTGGTCAATTGCGGCAAGGGCCAGCCGGGCCAAAGCGCCCGCATGACCCATGGGGCCGCGCCGGCCAGATTCCGCAACATCCGCGTGGGAGGTTCAAAATGAATCCGCACTTCGAAAAGATCGCCCAATACATCAAAACCCATTGCCAGGCAGACGATTACACCCTGAACATCAACCTCAGCGACAGCCATGAAACCCGCTTCGCCCAAAACCGCGTCACCCAGCACATCGCCGGCGCGAACATGGAGATCGGCCTCGAGGTCGCCTTTGAGGGCAAAACCGGCTCCTGTTCGGTGAATCAGAGCGATGAGGCCAGCCTGGCCTATCTGCTCAAAACCGCCCAGGACATCGCCCGCCTCAACCGTCCCGACCCGGAATTCATGCCCAGCCTGGGCGCGCAGCAGCTTCCGGAGGTGCAGAACTCCGACCCCGCCACCCGGAATCTGGAGCCGGCCAAAATGGTGGAGATCGTGCAGGACTCGATCGACCGGGCCAAGGCCTTTGGCGCTGCGGTCTCCGGCATGACCGAAAAGCATTACACGGAACGGTTCATGGCCACCAAACACGGCTTCACGGGCTATGACGACGGCACGGAGTTCGGCCATTCCATGACCCTCAAGAAGGACGAGGTGGAAACCAAGGTCTCCTATGAGGCCAAGGATTTTGCCGGATTTGACCTGGAGCGGGAATTCGCGCAGTTGCTCTCCCAGGCGGAAAGCCTGAAGACCATGAAGGATTTCGACCCCTGCCAGATCGCCGTGATCCTGCGTCCCAGCGCACTCGAGGAGCTGCTTTGGTTCATGGGCTGGATGATGAACCGGCGCCAGAGCGACGAAGGTTTCACCCCCTTCACCGGCCAGCTCGGACAGCCCTTCTTCGGCGAAAAATTCACCTGGCGCTCGACCCTGCTGCAGCCAAATCTCAAGGCCAGCCCCTTTGACCGCGAAGGCGTGGTTTCCCGCGAGCTCAGCTGGGTGGAAAACGGCGTGCTTAAAAACATGCCCACCAACCGTTTCTGGGCCAAGGAAAAGAACGCCGAAGCGCTGAGCGTCTTCAATGTCCATATCCACGGCGGCCAGGCCACCGAGGAGGAAATGATGGCCCTCGTGCCCCGCGGCCTGATCATCAACCGTTTCTGGTACATCCGCACCGTGGACGCCAAGGCCGGCGAACTGACCGGCATGACCCGCGACGGCGTGCTCTATTTCGAAAACGGAAAGGTCCAAAACGCCGTGAACAACCTGCGCTTCAACGAGATACCCCATCTGGCCACCCGCCGCATCCTGGCCCTGGGTCCGGAACGGCTTGCCTCAGCCTATTCGAGCATACCGACCATGCTCATCGACGGCTTCACCTTCGTGGATAAAACGACCTTCTGAAAAAAATAGATTGACAGATATCAGGCTCAGTTTTAACAGCGCCTATATACAGGGATTTAACATTCCATGAGCCTGTTCCTATGTTTTGGGAAAGCCTCAGACCCGAATGTCAGACGTCCCAAAACATAAGGAGATACCCATGCCAGACAAAACATTGGTTTGCAAAGACTGCTCCCAGGAATTTGTGTTCACAGAAGGCGAACAGGAATTCTACCAGGAAAAAGGTTTGGTCAACGAACCCCAGCGCTGCCCCGAATGCCGCAAGGCCAAAAAGCAGCAGTTCAATCGCAACAGATTTCAACACCGTTCCTACTAAATAGAAGCAGAACCGTTTGAAAGAGCCGCCGTCTCCAGGGATGGCGGTTTTTTGTGCACCGCAAAAAAGGATGCCAGACGAAGGCTAGTCCAGTAGGGAGGGCATTTTAGATAGAAAAAGGATGCCAAACAAATGCGAGTCCCGTAGGGACGGCATTTTAGATAGAAATAGGATACCAAACAAATGCGAGTCCCAGAGGGACGGCATATTCATCCCAAATTGGTACGTTAAAAAATGTCTATATGCTCAATATGCCGTCCCTCTGGGACTCTCGAGATAACAACACGATAGGATTCTATCTAAAATGCCGTCCCTCCGGGACTCGAGACGAAAATCGCATAAGATGCTTGTTTCGTCTATAGGGTCGAATTATCATATTTCCAGGAAGGAGAAATTGATGGCCAACACCTATACTCAGATCTACATCCATTATGTCTTTGCCACCCAGCACAGGATGAGGTTCCTGACCGCCGACATTCAGAAGGAAATGCATGCCTACGCCGCGGGCCTCATCAAGGAGATAAACTGCTTTATGCAATGCATAGGCGGAACGGATGATCATATTCACATCCTGGTGGGCTTGCATCCCACTCTGGCTGTTTCAGAATTCGCCCAGAAGATCAAGGCCAATACCTCCAGATTCATCAACGGAAAAGGCTGGGCATCCGGTAAATTCAAATGGCAGGAAGGATTTGGGGCTTTTTCCGTGTCGCAAAGCGGACTGGAAAAAGTGAGGGAATACATCAGCAACCAGGCGGAACATCATCTCCGGCATTCTTTTTCCTGCGAGTTTGAAGAGCTTTTAACCAAACACAGGATCAACTACGACCAGCGTTACCTCTACCACCCAAGCTCAGAATCGTAATCAACGTAAATCCACTTCGCTCCCCTTATCAATACGGTGTTAATACGGACTCAATACGGACAAAGTCCGTATTGAGTCCGTATTAACACCGTATTGATAAGGAGGGCCAGAGCCCTGGACTACCAAAATAATCCTTGACAAAATTAGGGGGGGGGGTAAAAAGATAGTCAATATGGAGGATATGCTCATGAAGACATATTTGCTATCCTTGCTCGCGCTGCTGGCCCTGCTTGGTGCCGGCGGCAGCCTGAACGCCGACCTGGTGATGGGAATCAGCCATATCGCCCAGGCCAACATCGCCCATCCCTACAAGGTTGCGGCCATGGAGGGAGACAGCCTGGCGCTCTACAATTATGGCGTGAGCGGCAACACGATCACCATAACCCGCTTCACCGTGTCACCGGCCGGCGTGGTTTCCACTCCGCAGACGATCTGGAGCTACGATTGCGACCCGAGTTGGGGAGCGGTTTCAGAATGGTACCTTGACACCATCTTCACCCACAAGAACGGATTGTTGCTCGCGGCTTTTTCCACTCCCGCCAAACTAGTCGTGGCGATCAGCGGCGCGGACGGCACACAATTGCATTTGTTCGACAATCCGGGTGCTCCCAACACCGAATATCAGTTCTATCTGGTGAATGAAAACCTGGGCTTTCTAATGGACTTTTACCAATCCCAGGCCAGGATCTTCCGGATGGATCTGAGTGACGGCAGCCTCGTTCTGCTCCATTCCAATCCAACTACATTTGATATCTACTTCCTCATGTCATTTGCGGACGATTATCTGCTCTTTGCCACAACTTCCTGGTCCAGCCTTCCGGAATATCTTTACCAGGGTCCAAACCTCCTCCATACCTATGTTGAGCACTGGTACCCGTATTTCTTTTTTTTCGGCAATTACGAAAGCCCCCGCGTTTGCGGACAGCATTACTTTGTGCGGCTGGATGATGGGCTGGATAAAGACCGGGGGACCGCTTTGACGGCTGTGGCCTATGTGGCCAACAACCTGTTGCAACTTATCCCGCTTTACAGTGCAGGACATGTCTATGGTTATATAGGCAGCAGCGTGGCGCATTCGGATTCCACCTTCAGTTGCATCCATTATATCATGGGAGACATGAGATACATTCTTGAGTGGGATTTCCGGAACTACACCATCACGAACGGCGAACTGGTGCTGGATACCGGCTTTCCCCAGATCGACATCGAGGATCATCCCCCGTTCGGCATGTGCAAAATGAACGCGGACTACATGGTGCTGGCCAATAATCCGCGCTTCACTTTGGTTGATTTTTCGGAGCAGAGCATCCGGCACTTCAATTTCCCCCTCGAGCCGTACCAGGGCTGGGCCTGGAAGCTGCATCTCTCCGATCCCTATTTCTATGTGCTGAGGCCGGACAAGGTGCACGTGTTTATCCTGGAGGAATATCTGCCGGTGGACGACGAGGTGCTGCCACCCGCGGAACCCTCCATCAGCATATATCCCAATCCCTTTGCCGCTGACTGCCAGATCAGGATCGAAGGCTCCGCGCCCCAAAACGTGGGCATTTATAACCTGAAAGGGCAGCGCGTGCGGGATCTGGCAGATACGGGCGAAAACAGCTTTGTTTGGGATGGCCGCGACGAGCGGGGAGATCCTGTGGCCGGAGGAATGTATCTGGTCCGGGTTGTGGACCGGGGCAGGACCTACAGCCGCAAACTGATGCTCTGCAAGTAGTTGCGTCTCTTGTTTCAGCGTAGGGCGGTCCTTTCATCCGGAGGGCGGGGGCAAAATCACCTTTTGCCCGGAGTGCCGCTTTGGCTTATTTTATCGTAAAAGGCGCAAATTCAGGAAAAAAAGGTTGACGCGCCCTCAGCGGACAAAAAAAGTGCTCTCACAGTTTTGAGCAGGAAATGAGTTTGGGTCTGGCGCGCCCATGCCACTGGAGGCTGTATCCCAGGCTTGGGGCGCTGAGTTGATTTGTATTTTTTTCAGGCCGCTTGAGGTCACTTCCCCGCATTAGAACAGCGACGCAGCCAATATCGGAAAACGAGGAAAGCAAAATGAGCAAAGACAGCCGCACGACGGTCCGTTCCTTCAAAGAGATGAAGGAAAAGGGGACCAAGATCAGCATGGTCACCGCCTATGACTATTCCATGGCCAGGTGCGTGGCGGCCAGCGAGATCGACCTGATCCTGGTCGGCGACAGCCTGGGCATGGTGGTTTTGGGCTATCAGACCACGCTGCAGGTGACCATGGAGGACATGATCTCCCACAGCGCCGCGGTACGCCGGGGCGCGCCGGATAGTTTCATCATCGCGGACATGCCCTTCCTCAGTTTCCACCTTTCCCCGGAAGAAACCAAAGCCAATGCCGCAGCGCTGGTCGTGGATGGAGGAGCGGACGCGGTCAAGCTCGAAGGCGGCTCGGAATCTCGCCTGGAGGTGATCGAGGCCATCCTGGATTGCGAGATCCCCGTCTGCGCCCACATCGGCCTGACCCCGCAAAGCGTGCACCGCTTCGGCGGCTTCAGGGTGCAGGGCAAAACTCCGGACGCGCACGAACGGCTTGCGCGGCAAGCTCTTGCGCTGGAACAGGCGGGCGTGTTCATGCTCGTTCTGGAAGGGATTCCGGAAGCCCTGGGCCGGGAAATTTCCCAGTCCGTGGGCATTCCCACCATCGGGATCGGCGCCGGGCGCTTCACCGACGGCCAGGTGCTGGTCTATCACGACCTGCTGGGCCATTCGGACCTGACCCCCAAGTTTGTAAAACATTACGCCTCACTGGATAGTGATATCACCACAGCCCTCAACAACTACTGCGCGGAAGTGCGCGAGGGCGCCTTCCCCTCTCCCGAACACACCTATTTTCCCATCACAGAATAGAAAAGGAATCCTCTTTATGAACGCGAAATTTGCCCAAAGCGAGACCATGACGCCGGATGAGAAGTTCAGCGCCGTTTCCAACCTCAAGGACCAGCTGGAGGACAACTTCATCAGCCTGGGCCAGCTCCTCTCCGAGATCAAGCGCTCCAAGATCTTCCGCCTCAAAGGCTACGAAAGCTTCAAGGACTTCGTCGAGTCCGAATACAGCCTCAGCAGTTCCCTGGCCGGGAAACTGGTGCAGGTCTTCGACATCTTCATCGAAGAAATGGATGTGGACGAAGCCACCATCAAGGACATCGGCTTCGACCGGCTGTCCATGATCCGGCCCCTGGTGGCCAAAGCCGACTGGACCGAACGCGACGAATGGGTGCAAAAGGCCGAGGAACTGCCCACCAAGGACCTGCGCGAACACATCAAGGAGATCAAAAAGCAGGAAAAGGAGCAGGACCTGGACCTGAAGAAAGTCCTCACCGACCAATTCCTGGAACGGATGACCGCCCTTCTCAACTGCTCCAAAACCGACCTGAACTTCAAGCTGGCCCTGTATTTCCAGGACGCGGACCTCGACGCCGTCAGGCTCACCGTCCGGGACCGCCAGCGCGGCTTTGAAACCGAGATCAACAAGGAGGAAAGCTCTTGAAACGCTCCAAACAAATGAAAATACTCTGGGTGGACGACGAGATCGATCTGCTCAAATCCTTCGTGCTCTTCCTGGAGGAGCGCAATTACCTCGTGGATACCTGCAACAACGGCAACGACGCCATCGAGAAAGTGTTGGAAAACAAATACGACCTGGTGATCCTGGACGAGATGATGCCGGGCCTCGACGGGCTGGCCACGCTCACAGAGATCAAGCGCATCAACACCGCCCTGCCCATCGTGATGGTCACCAAAAGCGAAGAGGAAGGCCTGATGGACAAAGCGATCGCCTCCCAGATCGCGGATTACCTGATCAAGCCGATCAACCCGAACCAGATCATCATGGCCATCAAGAAGATCTTCCAGGCCGACGAGATCCGCGCCAACCAGATCGGTGAACAGTACACCCGCTATATCGCCCAGCTGAACCAGCGCCTCTTCGACAATCCCGGCTGGGATGAATGGGCCAACATCTACCGCGAGATGGCCTATTGGGAGATCCAGATCGATGAGGTCAACGACGACGGCCTGCGCCAGACCCACTTCCTGGAAAAACGCAATTGCAACACGGAATTCACCAACTACGTTGAACGCAACTACCGCAACTGGCTCCAATCCGACGAACGGCCCAACCTTTCCTTCGACGTGGTCTCGCAATACATCGCGCCCCATTTCGAAGCCAAGGTGCCCATCTATTTCATCATCATCGACTGCATGCGGCTGGACCAGTATCTGGCCATCCAACCCTATATCAAGGAACTCTTCGATGAGGAACTCGAGCTCTACTACTCGATCCTGCCCACCGCCACGCCCTACAGCCGCAATTCAATCTTCAGCGGACTCCTGCCCCAGGACATCGCCAAGCGTTTTCCCGAATACTGGGTGACCTCAGGCGAATTGGACAACTCACGCAACCGCAACGAACACCAGCTCCTGGACGAACATGTCACCGAGCTGGGCTACAAGCTCGACCCGACCTCCAAGTACGTGAAGATATTCAATATGGAGGAAGGCAACTTCGTGCTGCGCAAGATCGAGACCTGGAACAAGGAAAACCTGGTGGTGCTGGTCTACAACTTCCTGGATCTGCTGGCCCACCACCGCTCCCGCGACCAGATCCTGCAGGAAGCCATTCCCCACGAGGAGGGCCTGCGCGCCTTCACCAAGCACTGGTTCCTGCATTCCTCGCTGTATGAGGCCCTCAAGCTGATCGCCAAGCAGGACGCCATCTGCGTCATCAGCACCGACCACGGCTCGATCAAGGTCAACCGCGCCACACAGGTGATCGGGGACCGCGACACCTCCGTTACGGTGCGTTACAAAGAGGGAAAGAACCTCTCCGTCAACGACCGCCACGCCGTCTTCGTCAAGAAACCCTCCGAATATGGCCTGCCCATCAAGAGTATCGTGGACAACTTCATCTTCGCCAAGGACGACTACTACTTCGTCTATCCCAATTCCTACCACCAGTATCAAAGGCAGTTCAACGGCACTTTCCAGCACGGCGGCGTCTCCATGGAGGAGATGATCCTGCCGGTCGCGACCTGCCGTTCCAAACGCCTGAAAATATAGTTGTCAGGCCCGCCGCGGCGCGCTATAATATCATCAGGATTGCGTAATGCAAGTCGTCCCAAAAGATGCCGGAAGAAGTGAAAACTGCCTCCAGTCAGCTTTTGGGACTTTTTTACGTGATGGGCTCTCGCACATAGGCTTCAGTCTGTGTTACAAGATGAGATCCACATGAATAGAGTAAGGGAATTGAAGACCGAACAGGACACCATGGACCTGGCGGCCTACATCGCCCCGCTGCTGAGGCCGGGCGACGTGATCTGCCTGCAGGGCAACCTTGGCTCGGGCAAGACCTTTTTCGCCTCCGCCCTGGGACGCGAGCTCGGGGCCGGGGAAAACCTGGACAGCCCGTCCTTCGTGCTGCTCAAGGAATACCATACAGAGCGGTTTCCCCTGTTCCATCTGGATTTGTACCGCCTGAGGAGCGAGGCGGAACTGCATGACCTGGGCCTCTTCGACTTCCTGGAAAGCGGAGTGACCCTGATCGAATGGCCCGAACTGGCCGTAAAGCTCCTTCCTGAAAGGATTCTGAACCTGTCTTTGCGCTTCAGTTTCGACGGCCGGCAGAGAATGGTGGAGATAATTGCCAAAGGCCGCTTTTCCGACTATTTTATCTAACAATATGGCATCCGGGAGGATCAAATGAGTTTCAACCCTTTGTGGATCGCGCTGGTCGTGGTCCTGGCCCTGTTTTTGTGGGAGGTCTTCAGCAAGGGCAAATTTCCCCGCAACGGCTGGCTGCTGGTGGGAATCTGCTTCGTTCTTGGCATGGCCGTCTTTGGCTATTATTTTCTTGCCAGCCGCCACACCGGCGAGACCCTGCACGTGGTTGGTTACGCCAGCAAGACCTTTGAAAGCGATCTGGTGAAGTGGACCCTGTCGGTACAGAAAACAACCGACGTGGACGGTCTGATGAATGCCTACACCACCCTCAACCGGGATGTGACCGATTTCAAGAAGCTGCTGCTGGACACCGGACTCACCGAAGAGGACATAAACGTCCAACCCCCAACGAGTTCACCCACCTGGGATAACTATGGCAACATCAAAGGCTACTCCGTCAGCCAGATGCTCTACGTGCTTTCCTCGGACATCCAGAAGGTCGAGGACCTGGCCCTGAATCCTGATTTCTTTGCCCAGCGCTCGCTGATCCTGCAGCAATCCAGCCTCGATTACCTCTATTCCAAGCTTCCGGACCTGAAAAAGGAAATGATAGGCGCTGCCACCCAGGACTGCTATTCACGGGCCCAGGAGATTGTGAACGCCGCCCAAGCCAGGATGGGCAAGCTGGTCTCCGCCCGCACCGGCGTCTTCCAGATCACCGAGCCCTACTCCACGGAGGTCTCGGATTACGGCTATTACAGGACGAACACCCGCACCAAGAGCATTTCGGTGACCGTCACGGCAAATTTCGCCTTGTAAGCTGAGTACCAAGCGCCGTCATTGACCCCTTGCGCCCTGGCCAGATGGAGTTTGAACAACCGTTTTTCAGCCTCGTTGCGTTAGGTTGTTAAAAGCCGCAATTATCTGTCTTGCAGCCAATTAGAAAAGCTGTTATCCTCTCTTGGCCGCGCTCGCCGCACATAATTGGGATCCGGTTTTTTTACTTGACAAATCTCAGGCTGGTTTTTCCTGTTGATATGAGTGACCACAAGAAAGAGAAGATGTCCCCATAGCGCCGGATAGACAAGATTATACATGGACCTGCGATTGAATATGGATGTGGATCAAACAAAACAAGGCAAGGAAGTAAGAGATGAAGTACATCATGATGATCGTGGTGATCGCCCTCCTGGGCGGCAGCATGGCTGCCCAAAACGTCTATCCGGGTGCACAAACGTCCGCGGGAATTGAACTCCTGGCTGCCACGGATATCTTGATGTCCAGGCTTTCCCGCGATCCCTCCGGCATTCCCCAACCGCCGCAAAACCTTGTCATAACTCTCGAGGGAAGCAACATCCATTTGCAATGGGACCCCGTGACACTGGACACGAACAACTTTCCCATCGAACCCGACGCCTACACGATCTATCTATCCACCAACCCCTTCGGCTCCTTTACATATCAGGATACCACCACCGACACCCAATACACCCACTCCGGTGTCCTGAACTTCCAATCCAAGGTGTTCTACAGAGTGAGGGCTGTCAAGAACTGACCCTGAGCGAGTACGATCTTTACTGAGTGGAGGGGCTTTCGGAGAGCAGGGTGAAGGAACTGGTTTTCCCTGTTTTGGACCTTAGGACCAGCTTTTCCCATTCCAGCGCGATCGGCTCCCGGGGGCTGTGTTCTGCAATGATGACCCCTCCCTCCGCCAGCAGAGAGCGCTCAAAGATCAGGCCAAGGGTCGGATTGACCAGGTTTTTGGCATAGGGCGGGTCCAGGAAAATGACGTCCCAACTTCCGGAAGCGTTATTCAGAAAGGCTTCCACCCGCTTGCGCCAGACATGGCAGGATTCCCCGCAGCCCAGTTTGCCGATGTTCTTGAGCAGGGCGGAGATGGCCGGGGCTGCGAATTCCACGAAATCCACCCAAACCGCGCCGCGGGAAAGGGCTTCCAGCCCGAAGGACCCGGTGCCGGCAAAGAGGTCGAGCACCCTTTTGCCCTCGTAATCCTGGTAAACGCTGAAAATGACCTCGCGGTTGTAGGATGTGGTGGGCCGCGTGGTTCGCCCATCCACGGTGAACAGGCTGCGCCCCTTGTATTTGCCCGTGATGATGCGCATGGGTTCAGCGGCTGGTTTTTTTGGGACGGCCGCGGGGAAACTTGAGCGGGACAGTCATCTGCACCGGCTGGCCCTCAAAATCAGGACAGGTGATGATCGTGACGCTTTTTTGCTGTTTGCATTTTTTGGTGCAGCGCTGGCAGAGTTTGTTGTGCCTGGGATCGGGTTTGGAGGGCATCAGGACTGGGCTTTGTTGCCTTGCATCTCCAAAATGACCGCCACCAGATCGCTGAGCCTCACCTCCGTCAGCTTTTGGTCTTTGTCAAACCTGCCCAAAACGGCAACCAGCAGGTCCCGGACCGTGTATTCCGAGGCCTCCGGAACCGCCTCCATCAGGCTCATCTGGGTCTGCTTTTCGATCTCATCGAGCAGAGTGCCCAGGGCGTCGTCTTCGCCGTCAACCTCCATCAGAATGTCCTCGTCCTCTTCAATGTAGATCTCTTCGGCCAAAGAGCCGTCGATCAGCTTTTCCCGGGCAATCGCCATGTTCTGGAAGCCCTGGTGGTTCAGGATCTTCAGATAGGCCAGCTCCTCGGGGGTGAAGAGTTTTTCGATGCGGGGGTCATAACGGTTGTTGGGATCGTTCAGAATGCGGATGTGCAGGGCCTCGATGCGCTCCCGGATAGCCGGAGACGCGTCGGTCTGGCTGATCAGCTCGTAAGCCGCCAGCGCGTCGAAGAACTGGTTTTGTTCCTCGAACAGCTTTGCCAAGGTGATGGTTGGCGCCCAACTCTTTCCAGTGTTCTTCATTGTAACTCCCTTATACAAACATCGGAATCCAAGATATCGGGAAGCGCTTTTATGTCAATGAAAACCTTGCTGTTTTTCCAGACCGGGCTTTCCCGCTTTCTGGCTGTCAGCCCCCCCTCTTTTCATCCTGCCAATCACTTGTCTATCCACTGTCTATCACTTGTCTATTATAGACAAGTGATAGACAGTGGATAGATAAGTGATTAACGCCGTGGAAAGGGAGTGACCCGTCCTGAAATAGGTTGACCAAAAACCTATAGTAAGGAGTATGACCAATGAAGAAAACACGTCCCCAAGTCCGCTACAGCGAAGAGTTTAAACGCACAGTGGTAGAAGAGATCGAGGCAGGCATCATGAATGTTTCGCAAGCCTGCAGATATTATGGGATCGGCTGCGCGATGTCGGTGTACAAGTGGATCAACCTCTACGGTATGAACGAGATCAAAGGAAAGAAGGTACTGG
>JAHYIU010000017.1 GCA_019429425.1 Candidatus Syntrophosphaera sp. | reverse complement strand
TAAATACAAGATGCACTCCAGCCCGGAGGACATCAACGGCTGGAAAGGGGCTTATTTTGACGGGCCCTACGCCAACGACGGCACGCCCACGGCCTTCTTCTCTCCGGACGACCCCTCGATGTGGGTGGCAAATGAATTCACCCTGGTGCTGTTTTTCAAAGCCGACCAGAGCCTGACGCAAGAGGGCCATCCCCCGGCAGCCCTGATCTGGATGCCCAGCGACGAACCCCCGAACAGCCTGAACTATCCCAGCATCGGGATCTGGTATCAGGACAACCAAATGCACTTTGGCGCCGGCCTGGACGGCGGGACGGAGCTGTTTGAGGTGACCATGGAATGGGATTGGCGGATGGGGGACGTGAATGTAAGCAATCCCGGCAGCGACAGGGAGCCCTGGGACTTCGTGGGCATGACCTTCAGCCAGGAAGGGGGAAACAGCGTCCTCAAGGTTTATACCAAGCGCTTCAAGGTGATAAACGGCGAGGTTATCCTCCTGGATGTCCAGGATGACGACTTCGCGAGCGGCGTAAACGCGCCGGGCCCGATCATCAAGACCCAGGAGGGAGTGAGCCACGGGGCGATAGTGACCAAAGTGGATTATGGCGATTACCATCTCTGCGATTACGATTGGTTCTTCAAAGGCAAGATGGACCGGAGCGGGCTGTACAACTACGCGCTCACGGCGGATGAGATCGACGCCTACTTCTGGAACAACGTGATTACTTCCAGCCAGGTGACCTATATCCGGGATTGATATCAAAGGAATATTGAGTTTTTTACATTGGATACAGAGGAGAAACTGATGCCCGCAAAAGTACTGATCGTGGACGGTGACGAGCTCACCCGGGAAACGGTCGGAGACTGGCTGGAAGAAAAGGGTTATGAGGCGGAATACGTGGCCGACCTGCCCGGGGCGGAAGCCGCGGCGGGAGCCTGCAGTTACGACGTCGTCATTGCCGACATCCAGTGGCCCGGGCAGCAGGGCGTTGAGCGGATCGAGGGCCTGAAGCGGCTGTTTCCCAAAGCGCCGGTCATCGCCATCAGCACCTTTGCCGATTTTGAGCTGGAGCAGGAGGCCCGCCAGCACGGGGCTTATACCTGCATTTCCAAACCCATCCAGGTCGAGAACCTCCTGCAGGTGCTCAGCGCCGCCCTGAACACCGGCCCCAGCCGCGAGAACACGGAATTTTTGCCCGGCAAGCTGATCGAGCAGATCCTGTTGCGGGGCTTCACGCAGGACCAGCAATGGGAATTCCGCCAGACCGGCATCCTCCGGTCCTACGAGCGGGGGGACCTGATCCAGTTCACGGACGAACAAACCTCCATGATCTGGGTGGAGGTGGGCAGGCTGGACGCCATGTATGACCAGGCCCTGGTGGACACTTTGGGGGAAGGCGATTTCTGGGGCGAGGAGACCTTCGTCTATCCCAACGCCGTCTTCACCCATCTGGTGGCGCTGGAAGAAACGCAGCTCCGCCATTTCAGCCGCAAGCGGATCTGGGAGTTCTTTGCCTATCAGGACGAAACTCTCACCAAACGCTTTATGATCAATCTTATCCATTGCCTGCACATCAAATGGAAGCGGACAGCGATGAGGCTGTTCCTGTCCGGAGGCGCGGGCAGCACCCAGGAAGAACAGGAATTGTAAATGCCACTGACTTTTAAGGAAGCACTGCACGCGCAGGTCGACGAACGGCTGTCCGGGACCGAGCTCTGCCTGGCCGTGGACAGCATCATCGAGCGCAACCCGGCTTGGAAGCAGGAAGCCCGCGACCTTTTGCACGGCTGGCTGCTGGCTACCAAGGAGAAGGAAGCCTCTGACATCGATTTCGGCGCGCCCGGCTGCGCGAGACAGATCTGGATGAGGGTGTTCGGCAATAAGAAACCCCTCACCGCCTACGGCGAATACAGCTATCTGGAGACCACGGCCATCATCACCAGCTGGCTGAGCCCGATGCAGAAGCAGAGGCTCTTCGACAACATGGTGCTGGATTTTTCCGCCATCGCCCGGGAAGGCAATAAGGAGATCCGCTTCCGCGGCTCCGCCTATCTGGACCGCGGGCACGCCTGTGTGAACTTCCGCCGCATCAACGACTTTGTTTTTTCCATGGACCAATTGCGCATGCCCCCTCCCATCCAGGAGCGGATGAACCTGCGCTTTGAAAAGACCGGCCTGATCCTGGTCACCGGGATCACCGGCAGCGGCAAAAGCACCACCCTGGACGCCATCATCGACATGAACAACATTGAGAACCATGGCCACGTGGTGATCATCGCCAACCCGATCGAATACGTGCACGAATCCAAGCTCTGCCTGGTGCGCCACCGCGAGGTGGGGGCGGACGTGATCTCCTTCGCCAACGGGGCGATCGAGGCCCTGCGCCAGGACCCGGACATCATCATGGTGGGCGAGATGCGCGACCCCTACACGATCTCCACCGTGCTGGAGATCACGGACAGCGGCCACAAGGCCTTCACCACCCTGCACACCAGCTCGGCCATCGACAGCATCCACCGCATCGTGGCGGAATTTCCGCCCGAGGAGCAGGAACGCGTGCGCAACCGCCTGGCCGACGTGCTGAGCGTGATCGTTTCCCAAAAGCTGATCCCCACCGTGGACAACAAGCTGGTGATGACCCGGGAGATCCTGTCCGTGGACGCCAGCGTCCAGGCTGCCATCCGCAACAAGAACATCGGCGAGATCTACCAGATGATGGTGGAGGGCAAGCGCTACGGCATGTGCACCCTGGAGCAGGACCTGCACGAACTGATGCGCCGGCGGATCATCACGAACAAGACCGCCATGAGCTTTGCCAACAACAAAAAACGCATGTACCAACTGATATCAATGACATAAGATAATGAAAAACCGGCACCAAGGGAGATAAGGAAAAGCTATGAAAAAGAACCCCAAAACTTCTTTCGGAATCCTGGAAGACGGCCAGATCATCAAGATGGCCTGCCTCCAGCGGGACGGATACCATCTCTACCTGATGAACCTGGACTACGTGGAGCTGGACAAGCCGCTCTACGTGACCCCGGAACAGCTGGCGGAGTATGAGAAGACCCGCCCCAGCGGAGAAGAGATCAACCTGGATGAATTCGCCTCCGAATATGTGACCGGCCTGAAGCAAACCCCCTGGGACCGGATGTTCGGTTCTGTCAGGCTCGACAGCGGGGTCATCGCCATCAACGTAAGCGAGGAGAATCTCAGCCGCGGGCTGGACATACCGGAATCGGCAGCCGCGGAAAGGGTCTTCCTGCGCAGCAACCTGACCCCCCAACACCAGAAGAACGGGGAATGGCAGACCTCACGCTTCGACGTGGGCGGAACTTCCCAGATCTGGCTGCATCAGGGCCCGAACCAGCTATACGAACTGCTCAAGACCTACGGCAAGCGCAACAAGAAAAACCTCTACTACCAGCTTGCTGACGCCAACGACATCGCCCTGGCGGACCATTACCGCACCAACAACCTGGGCGACGGACAGCGCCACCTGCTGGTGTATCTGGGCCGGGAATTCCGCAAAGCCTTCCTCTTCGACCAGGGCGGCCTGGTGGATATCTATAACCTGAACATCACCCAGGACCTGCCCGAGGCGGAACTGATCCATTCCCGCGTTTCCCTGGCCCTGGACAACGCCCAGCAGCCCGAACCGGACCGCATCGTGATCTGTGGCGACCTGGCCTCGGATGAGCTGGTGCGCTATTTCAACAAGCACGATTCCGGCCGCACCTCGCTGCTCAGTTTTCCGAACCTGACAGTCTTCAACGGCAAGGCCGACCTCTACAACGAGGTTTTCCTGGCCCAGTTCGCCCTGCCCATCGCCCTCGCCCAGAAGGCCCTCTTTCCGGACGAAGCGCGCTATACTCCCAGCAATTTCCTCACCCGCAAACAGATTGAGGCGCAGAGGACCTTCAAGGTCGCCTGGCACGGCTACCTGATCCTGGGCCTGATCTTCGCCCTCGCGCTGCTGGGGACCATAGCCTTCCTCACCGTGCGCTCGAACCTCAAACACGAAAAAGAGGCCCAGAGGCGCCTGCAGCACGAACTGGCGGTGCTTCAGGTCGAGGCCGCGGAGATCGCCAGGATGAAGGCCGAACTGGAACAGTTCAAACGAAACACCGAGGTTATCCGCGGCGTCATCCAGGGCAAGAATCCCTGGTCCGAGGTGCTGGACACCCTCAACCGGGTGGCCCAGGCCCGCCCCATAAGCTGGCTCACCAACCTGAAGAGGAACGGAGAACGGCTCCAGCTTAGCGGCGTCACCACCAACCGCAACCATGTGATCGACATCGCCGCCACCCTGCCCCAAAGCCGCATTCAAAGGGTCACCAGCGCAGAGATCCGCGACTTCAAGGTCTGGAACTTTGAGATCGCCTCGGATTTCCCATCTGTGGACTGGGTGGCCAAAATAGAGGCTGAGACAGCGGAACTGCTGGCCCGGAACAGGGCTGAAAAGGAAAAGGCCACGCTTGAACTGGCCGCGGCTGAGCAAGCCGCCGCCGCCCAAGAGGCGGCTGAAATGAAGGCCGCTCAAACCATGACAGCGGCGGAGAAAAAAGCGCTCGAAGCCAGAACAGCCGCGGAGAAGAAAGCCGCCGAGGCCAGGGCCGTGGCGGAAAAAGCAGCCGCGGAGAAGCCAGCCGCTGCGCAACCCGCTCCTGCTCCCGCTCCCCGGACAGCCTCCACAACCGGCAACAAGCTGCCCTCGATCGACAAGGCCTATATGCCCCAGCCCAGCGACTGGCAGAAACAGGCGCCCGCCAATGAGCTGGCGGCCTACAACGCTTTCATCGCGGCAGTGAACCGGGGCGACAAACAGGGATTCAAGCAGTTGGGCTATGACTTCATCAACAAATATCCCCAGAGCCGGCTGAACCGCCTGCTCCGCTGGCATTTTGCCAACAAGCTCTACATTTATGGGGAATACATAGACGCCAAGGTCGTTCTGGACCCGCTGGTGCGCTACGTGGACGCGCATTATCCCTACGCGCTGCTGCTGGCCGCCCGGATCGACCATCAAACCGGCTATGACCGCTATCGCAGGCTCTACAACCTGATGCAGAAAGACTACGCCGAGCATCCGATGCAGGGGCAGGTGCAAGCCGACATTGCCGCCATCGGCAGAGGAGGTGCCCAATGAGTAACAGCACCAGGAACTCCATCATCCTCGGGGCCATATTGATCCTGATCTTCGCCCTCTGGTACTGGCAATACAACGGCATCCGCCAACAGACGGACGAACTGGCGGAGGCCAACCGCAAGACCCAGTTTTCCATCGATTCGCTCAAGGTGGAACTGAGCACCATCGATTCCCTGCGGGCGGAATACGAACTGCAGGAAGCTATGATGCACCAGCAGAGCAAACTGGTGATCGGGGAGGACAATCCGGCCGTCACCTACGGCTATTTGCTGGACGTGATGAGGTGGATGGGCCTGAACATAGATTTCAACTTCGCCGCCACGGACGCCCAAAAACCCGAGGACCGCTTTCACGAATACGTGATCAACGGCTCCGCCTCCTACCGCAACCTGCTCAATCTGGCCAGCCAGATCGAGAATCAGCGGATCGCCATGACCATCGAAGATTTCACCATCAACACGGAAAGCGCGGCCAAAGCCGACACCGTCACCTTCTCCATGGTCCTGCACACCCATTTCTATCCCGGCGGGCCCCTGGCCAACGATCTATCCATGAAGGCCCTGGCAGCGCCCTACACGGGTTACGCGCTGTTCCAGCCCCGCATCTATGACGTCGTTTTGCCCCCGGAGGTCGATCCCTCCCTGCTGGACGTCGAGGATGCAGTGCTCCTGGGCATGTCCCGCGGCATGGCCTTCTTCCGCGATTCGAGCGGCGTCATCCGCATCCTTTCCAAGGGCAGCCGGGTCGCCTGGGGCTATCTGTACAAGATCGACGAAGCCGCCGGCAAGGTCATCTTCCGGCTTGATAAATACGGTCTCGAAGAAGACTATACAATTGTAATCAACAACCAGTGAGGTTATCGTGAAAATAAAAACTCTATGTATCCTTCTCATTGCCCTGATGGCTGCCTGCCTGACGGCGGAAACCATGGCCGTGACCGAGGACGGCAAGGTCACCCTCAGCGAAGACACGCGCATCAACGAAGCTGTGCAGATCCTGGAGATCTCCTCCCTGAAGTTTGTGAACAAAAAGATCCTCAACCAAAGCAACTACGGCGGCAGCATCGGGATCCCCCTGCATAAAGTTCCCTGGCGCAAGGCCATGGACCTGATCGCCCTGAAGAACAACCTCGTGGTCTCGGAACTGCCCGGCTATTTCGCCTTCGGCAACGTCCCCGTCACTGAGGCGACCATCAAGGAAACGATCGCGGAAACCCTGGACGCCAATTCCAAGCAGGTGCGCATCAACGCCATCGCCATGCTGGCCGACCGCACCTACCTGAAATCCCTGGGGATCGATTGGTCCACCGTGTTCGACGGCAAGGTTACCGTGAGCGCGGATTTCCTGGGCGCCACCCAGGTTCCAGGCAACCTCTTCGGCATTGGCATGGACACCGATTTCGCCGTCAATGGCACCCAGATCACGCTTTCCACCCTGCTCAAGGTGATCGAATCCAACCAGAAAGGCACCGTGATCGCCAAGCCAAACCTGATCGTGAATTCCGGCAAACGTGGCTACATCCAGGTGGGCCAGGATTTCTCGGTCAAGATGCTGGACGACGCCGGCAATACCACCGAAAGGTTCTTCTCCACCGGCGTGATCATGCAGGTCGAGCCCACAGTGGTGGAGGTCGACGGCGAGGAAGTGGTGCACATGCGGGTGAGCGTGGAGCGCAGCAGCGCGGTTCCCGGCGCCATCACCACCGTCATCAACAAGAGCAAGTCCGACACCGAACTGGTGCTCTATAACGGCGAGGAAGCCGTGATCGGCGGGCTTTACGACACCGACACCATCCGCACCCGCAGCGGCATCCCCATCCTCAAGGACCTGCCCTGGTGGGTCTTCGGCATCCGCTACCTCACCGGCTATTACAAGGATGAGGTCAATCAGCGCGAACTGGTGATCTTCCTCCGGACCGATGTGGTGGATAACGCCTACCAGCGCGCCGTGAAGGCGGCCAAGGCCCCGCCGGCCTCGCAGATCCCGCCGGAAGCGGGCGACTGGGGCTATCTGGAAGACTGATCGGTTAAACTGATTATAAACAAACATTGCAGGCGGGGACCCGTTGCCTACGGTTCCCGCCTTTTTTTTCACGGGATGGGGCGTTGTAACGTTTTGGCGTTGTGGTGTTTTCCTGAGTCCGGAGGACGGCAGTGCATTAGCACGGTATGGAGCGTAGCGGAATGCCGTGACTATGGCGGTATGATCCCAATTATAAAATATCCCCACCCCCACCCCCTTTGGCGGGCCGGCGTCCCGCCAATGGGGGTGGGGGTGGGGGTAGGAAAAACAATCATTATATCCGCCACTATCACGGCATTCCGCTCCTGGTCCCGCAAACACGCTCCGCTCCTTTGCGGTCCCGCGTAGCTCCATACCGTGTTAATGCACTGCCGTCCTCCGGACTGGCTCCGTGATCGATCACCTGCTCCTCCCCCGGTGTCACGGCATTCCGCTCCTTGTCCCGCAAACTCGCTCCGCTCCTTTGCGGTCCCGCGTCGCTCCATACCGTGTTAATGCACTGCCGTCCTCCGGACTTCCATCACGTTTAGGCAGGTTAGGAAATCAGGCAAAAACCGGAACCACTCAGCACGGCATTCCGCTCCTGGTCCCGCAAACTCGCTCCGCTCCTTTGCCGGCCTGTGTCGCTGCATACCGTGTTAATGCACTGCCGTCCTCCGGACTCCACCCCACAACACCCAGCAACGACCTACTACACCCCACCTCACTTTACTGATGGTAAAAATGGATTTTCATCCTGTCGCCCTCCTTATCAATACGGTGTCAATACGGACTCATTACGGACAAAGTCCGTATTGAGTCCGTAATGATAGCGTAGTGATCAGGAGGGCTAAGCCAGAATGTGGATCAGCAGGGGGATGGTGAAGAGGGCGAGCAGGGTGGAAAGGGAGACCATGGTGGCGGCGAATTCCCGGTCCATGTTTTCCCGGTTGGCCAGGATCAGGGTGTTGAAACCCACGGGCAGGGAGGAGCAGACGATCACCACGGTGCGCGGAATGCCCTGCAGGCCAAAGGCGAGGGAAAGCAGGAAGCCGACCGCCAGGCCCAGCCCCATGCGGATGAAGACGGCGATCAGCGCCTTGCCCAGGTGGGACTTTTGGGGAGCGAAAGCCAGGCCGAGGGCCACCATCATCAGCAAGCCGATGGGCTGGCCCAGGATCTCCAGAAAACTGATCGCGGGCGCGGGGATCTCCAGGCGCAGGGCCTTGATCGCGAAAGCTGCCAGCAATCCCCAAACTGGCGGCAGGGTGAGAAACCGGGACAGCCGGATCTTGTCCGTGTGCCGGTTGTCTCCAAACTTGATCGCGTTATAATAGCTGAAAGTGAAGATGAGGATCGTGTTGCCGATGTCGAAGAGCGAGGCGCGGGCCAGTTCCTCGCTGCCGATGGCCTTGAAATAGGGCAGGGCGAAGGCGGTGTTCATGATCATGGTGCCCACCAGAAAACTGCCAAAGGTGGGGCGGGGCATGTTCAGATGATGGCCGATGAAACTGGAGACAAGAAAGAGGACACCCACCACCAGCATCGCGCTGAGCGTTACCAGCAGCATGTCCGCCGAGGGGGTGGCCCGGTAGATGGCCAGGATCATGATCGGCGGAAGGCAGATGTTCAGCACCAGGCGCAGCAGCACGGAAGCGTCTTCCCGGGACATGAGCTTCAATTGTTTGAGCCCCAGGCCGAGGCCGAAGGACAGGATCAGGAACAGATTCTGCGAATTGAGGAGATTCATCGCTGAATAAGCTACTTCGCTGGAGAGTAAAAAACGTTGTAGAGGATGGCCAGATCGGCTTCCAGGGCGGCGTTGAAGGCCTCCCCGGCGCGGTTTTGGGGATCCTCCACCGGCTTCCAGGCCTCGTCTTTGGCCAGTTCGCGGGCCAAGAGCCATCTGCGCTTGAATTTGCGCTCCTCCAGCTTGGCCAGGGTTTCCAATTGCGCGTCGCTGAAGCGGTTGGCGAGTCCGCGTTGGTCCAGGATCTCCATCTTCACCTGGAGGGGGTGGTTTTCGCTGACGCGGATGATCTCCCGGGCCTGATCAGGAGGATAGGCGTCGTCCAGGACCAGCTCACCGTAGAGGGCACGCTCGGTGTCGAAGCTGCGCAGGTTGACGAAGGCGAGGTTTTTGGTGTCGATCCCCCGGCGCTCGATCTCCAGCACGGCGGCTTTATCCACTGTATAGGTGAGGGGGCGGTTCACCTCCAGCTCAAAGACGTTCTGGGAGATGAACAGCGCCACGAAGGAAAAGAGGAAGGCCATCAGGGGCGCGGCGACCCAGGCGAGGGAAACCTTGGCCAGGACGTTGTAGCGGATGTTTTTGCCGCCTTTGGCCAGGCCGATCCCGATCACGGCGCCCACGGTCACCTGGGTTGAGGAAACCGGCACCTGGGGAATCGCGGGCAGGCCCAGCGCGAGAAAGAGTTCGTGCAAGCCCTGGGAAGTGAAGATGAAGAGGACAAATGTGATGGAAAGCAGCGCCACCAGAGCGGTCACGGGGGAAAGGCGGAAAATGTCCCCGCCCACGGTGCCCATCACCCTGTGGGAATAGGTGTAGATACCCAGCACGATGGAGCCGGCGCCTGCGATATAAAGCTGCTGCACCCCGGTGAGGGTGAACAGCGAGCCGATGGCCAGGTCCTTGAACGGCGTCACCGGAACGAATACCCCCACCACGTTGGCGATGTTGTTCGCCCCCAGGTAGTAGGCTCCCAGGGCACCAAATCCAATCAGAGCGTAGCGCACGATCATGTCCTGCTCCAGCAGGTGCCTGCGGGAGCGGTTCACCCAGCCGCGCGCGAGGTAGAAGAGCAAGGCTGCCACAGCAGCGGAAACCACAAAGGCCGTCACCCAACTGCCGGCGATGGTCAGCAGGGAGCCAAAGTCCGTGATCCTGCCAGCGAAATAGTTCCAGCCGAGAATGGCGCCCACGATGGTTTGGGAGATGGAAACGGGGATGCCTGTCCGCACAATCACCAGGATGGCCAGCGCGGCGGCCAGGGAAACCGTGAAAGCGCCTCCCAAAGCGTCAACCGAGCCCAGGCGCCCCAGGGTGCCGGAAGGACCGCTGCCTTCCAGGATCGCGCCCAGAGCGAGAAAGATCGCCGCGATCAGAGCCGCCTGCCGGAACCGGATCATGCGGGTGGCCACGGCGGCACCGAAGATGTTGCCGGTGTCGTTGGCGCCCAGGGACCAGCCGAGAAAGAGACCGCTCAGGAGGAAGAAAAAGACCATTTAGGGCTCAGAGCTGCCTTTTGATCGTATAGATGGAAAGGCGGTCACAGACGTTTTGGGCGTAGTCGGAGATCTTTTCGATGTGGATGGCGAAGAAGCGCAGCTGGCTCTTGAGGGAAAGCTCGATATCCAGGCTGAAGATCAGGCGGCGCAGCTTCTCGCCGATGTGGTCCGCCTCACGCTCGAAGAAATAGACCTTGTGGATGTAGTTGTTCACCGCGGAAAGATCGCGGAAAAAGGAGCGCACGGCGAAAACGAGCTGTTCCACGGCGGCCACGGAAGCGTGCGTCGTCTGCATCCAGAGGTCGTCCAGCACTTCCGGGATGTGGGGCATCTCGATGGAGAACTGCATCAGGGAGTCCTTGATGTTGTCCACGACCTCATCGGTGTTTTCCAGGATGGCCAATACGTCGCCCCGGTTTTCCGGGATCAGGGTGCGCTCATAAAGATAGCGTTCGATCGCCACGCGCAGGTCGTCGGCCTTCTTTTCGTTCTCGCGGATCTGGGCCAGGCGTTCTTCGAACTGGGAGTTCCGCTCCTTGAGATAGTCCTCCATCGCCTGTTGGAAGAGCAAAGCGGACTCGCTGACCACGTCCAGGAAAGAATCGATCTGCGATTCCACGAATTTGGTGGTTTTCAGGACCAGTGGCATACAATCTCCTGTCTTTCACATTCTCAGCTATAATCTTTCAGAATATACGGGCCGGGCTTTTTTGTCAAGCAGAAAAGCTTTGCCCTTCAGGAGAATAAATTCTGGCCCACGAGGGTCGCGAAAATTTATGCGGTATTCAGCCGGGCGAATGGTAATGCTTACGAAGATCAAACAAAAGGAGATGCCCCATGAAAAGCAGAATGATCCTTGTGTTCATGCTCGTTTGCATGCTCACTGCGTTGGCCGCGCAAGGCGGGCAGCACCACGCCAATTTCCCCCCTTCAGGCAGCACCGCAAACTACGGTAACCAAGGAAACCATGGCAACCAAGGCAGCCATGGCTCCGTCTACGATCCCATGCAACAGATCGAGCAGCGCCTGCAGCTTTGGGAATCGCTTTACCTGCGCAGGCTCAAGCCAGCCGAACAGAGGCGGGCCCGGGCTTTGATCAATGAGATCCGGGTCTTGCTGTATCGCCTGCCCGGAAACCAATATGGATACTGGCAGCCACAGCCAATGGATGACAGTGATTTTACCAACCTCAGGAACAGGGTCAGGAGGACCTCCTTTGGCGACAGCAAGCTGCACCTGCTGCGCCTGGCAGCAACGGAGAATTACTTCAGTTCGGCCCAGATCGCAACGCTGCTGGGCTTGTTCAGCTTTTCCGCGGACAGATTGGTGGCGTTGGAGATCCTCTATCCCCAGTGCGTGGACACACGGGCCAACTATGTGATCCTGGACGCCTTCACCTTCAGCGCGGACAAGGCCAGGGCCGTGCAGATCATGAGCGGCTGACCGCGGCGGGGGAAACTCCCCCCGCCCGGAGAGCCGAAATACATTGACAACTATCCCCCCGCAAATTACCCTGCCATTCACTATTCAGGCAGGAGTCCAACCATGCGCAAAACCCTATACCTGATCGACGGCACGGCACTTCTATACCGCTCATACTACGCCTTCATCAAGAACCCCCTGGTCAATTCCCAGGGCCAGCACACCAGCGCAGTCTACGGCGTGATCAATTCCTTTTTGCACATCCTGGAGCTCAAGCAGGCGGAGAACATCCTGATCAGTTTTGACCGCAAGGCCCCCACCTTCCGCCACGGGATCAGCGAGGAATACAAGGCAAACCGGCCACCCATGCCGGATGACCTGGTCTCGCAGGTCCAGCCGGTGCAGGATTTCTTCCGGTTGGTGGGCCTGCCGGAGATATCTTTGGACGGCTATGAGGCCGATGACGTTCTGGCCACCCTGGGCGAGCATTTCAAAGGGGACTACGACATCGTCTACGTGACCTCGGACAAGGATTACTCACAACTGGTGGAGGAACGGGCCGTGATGTTCGATCCCGCCAAGGACCTGACCCTGGACCGGGATGCCGTGTACGCCAAATACGGGATCCATCCTGAGCAGTTTGTGGATTACCTGGCCCTGGTGGGTGATTCCAGCGACAACATCCCAGGGGTGCGGGGCATCGGGCCCAAGGCCGCGGAGCCGCTGCTGAAGGAGTTTGGCAGCCTGGAGGAGATCTATGCCAGGCTGGACGAGGTTCCTGATAAATATCGCAAGAAGCTGGCCGAAAACCGAGACAACGCCTTTCTTTCCAAGGAGTTGGCCCAGATCGTGCGGGATGTCCCCATTGAGTTGCCCGCGCCCGACAAACTCAAGTTTGATCCCGGCCAATTGGCCCGGGCGGGGAATTTTTTGGCCCAATTCGAGCTTCAATCACTCAAGCGCCGGATCGAGAACCGCTATGGCGTTCCGGCCGCGGCTTCCCGGGCTGAGGAAAACCAGGAACTGGTGCAGGGCGATATTTTCAGCCAGGAAAGCCAGGAAACCCAGGCAAAGCCACGTGACCTGGAATTCACACCCCTGCTGGGGGACAGGGAGAATTTGCCCCGGCTGCTGGAAGAACTGGGCAAAGCGGAAAACGTCAGCCTGGATACGGAGACCGACTCGCTGGATCCCACGCGGGCAGTGTTGGTGGGGATCTCACTCTGCGTGAAAGAAGATGAGGCCTGGTATCTGCCTTTGGGGCATCAGATGCACGAAAACCTGCCCCTGGAAAGCACATTGCGGTCCTTGCGGCAGGCCCTGAAAGGCAAGCTGGTCCTGGGGCACAACCTCAAATACGACCTGATCGTGCTCCACCGGCATGGCTGGCCTCTGGAAAACCCGATCTGGGACACCATGCTGGCCGCCTACATCCTCGATCCCGGCACCAACCAGTATTCCCTGGATGCCTGCGCGGCGGCGGAACTCAACCATATGATGATCCCCATTTCCAGCCTGCTGGATAAAAAGCAAAAAACCAGCTTCGACTTGGTGGACGTGAACGCGGCCTGCGAATATTCAGCCGAGGACGCCTGGGCGGTGTTTCAGCTCTATCCGATCTACCGGAAAAGGCTGGAGAACACCGGACTGACGCAGCTTTTCGACCAGATCGAGATCCCGCTCATCCCAGTGCTGCAGAGGATGGAGGAAAACGGCGTGAGCCTGGACATTCCGATGCTCCAGGAGATATCCCGCAACATCAATCTGGAGCTGAAAAGCCTCAGCGAGGAGATCTACGCCTACGCTGGCTACCAGTTCAACCTCAATTCCACGCAGCAACTGGCCAAACTGCTCTTTGAGGAGAAAAAGCTGCCCGCGGGGAAAAAGACCAAGACCGGCTATTCCACTGATACCACAGTGTTGGAGGAACTGGCCGGGGATTACGAGATCGCGGACAAGCTGATCCAATTCCGCATGCTCAGCAAGCTGGAATCCACCTACGTAAGCGCCCTGCCCAAGCTGATCAATCCCGACACCGGGCGCGTCCACTCCTCCTTCAACCAGACCGTCGCCTCAACCGGCAGGCTCTCCTCCTCCAATCCCAACCTGCAAAACATTCCCATCCGCACGGAGCTGGGGCGCTCGATCCGCAAGGCCTTCATAGCCTCCGATCCCGCCTGGGCGATCATGTCCGCCGATTATTCCCAGATCGAGCTGCGCCTGCTGGCTTTGATGAGCGAGGATGAAGTATTGGTGGAGGCTTTCCAGAAGGACCTGGACATCCATCGCCAGACCGCGGCCATCATCACCGGCAAGCCCCTCGAAGAGGTGAGCAGCGAGGAACGCCGGCGCGCCAAGGTGATCAATTTCGGCCTTCTCTACGGGATGGGGCAGAAGAAGCTGGCCCGCGAGCTGGGGATCCCGCAGGACCGGGCCAAAGAGATGATCAAGCACTATTTCGAGCGCTTTCCCTCGATCGGCGCTTATATCGCGAACAGCAAGGCCGAGGCCAAGCTCAACCGCTATTGCCAGACCATCTTTGGCCGCAAGCTCTACCTGAGGAACATCAACAGCGCCAACCAGGGCCTGCGCGCCGAGGCGGAACGGGTGGCGGTGAACATGCCGATCCAGGGCAGCGCCGCCGACCTGATCAAGATCGCCATGATCGACATCCACAGCCAGTTCACGGACAACCCGAGCGTCCGCATGGTCCTGCAGGTGCACGACGAACTTGTCTTTGAAGTGAAGAGGGAATTCCTCCCCGAGGCGGAAAAGATCGTCCGCGCCGCCATGGAGAACGCCCTGCCGGAGCAATACCGCAAGATCGTAACCCTCAGGACCGACATCTCCCACGGCAAAAGCTGGTTCGAGGCCCATTAAAACCGCAAGGCCTGGCTGCGTCTGATTCGCGCTGGGCAACAAAGCTGACGTTGGCCTGAAGCACGGATCCAGGCCTTGAACTCTGAACATCCGTTTCGTTTACGTATCCCGCCGGATGATCGCCAGGCGGGTGGGCATCCGGCGGGAGGCGTACAGGAAACCAGGGGCCAGAGTTTCAGGGGGGATCGAGCGGAAATTTGCCCCCCGATTTGAAAGAGGTTAGGTAGTAAGATTGCAGTACAATGCCGGCAAGACCGTCCCGGGTCATTCGTCCTTGTTCTGGCGCAGTTTCAGCCACCACTGGATGCGTTTGGCGATCTCCTTTTCAAAGCCGAAATCCCCCGGGGTGTAATAGGTCTTTTCCTCCATCTTATCGGGGAAATACTTCTGGTAGGAGTATTTGTTCGCGTATTCGTGGTCGTATTTGTAATTCTTGCCGTAATCCAGGTCCTTCATCAGCTTGGTGGGGGCGTTGCGGATATGCAGGGGCACCCCGTAATGGCTGGTCTGGCGGGCGTCTTCGGCGGCCGCGGAATAGGCTGTGTAGAGCGCGTTGCTCTTGGGCGCGGTGGCCAGATAGACCACCAACTGGGCCAGTGCGTTGTTGGCCTCCGGCATGCCCAGAAACATGACTGTCTCCTTGGCTGCGATGGCCTGGACCAGGGCCTGCGGATCGGCCAAACCCACGTCTTCCGAGGCGAAGCGGATCAATCTGCGCACCAGATAGCGGGGATCTTCACCCGCCTCCAGCATCCGGGCCAGCCAATACAAGCCGGCCTGGGGATCGGAACCGCGCAAAGACTTGTGCAGTGCGGAGATCAGGTTGTAGTGCTCCTCGCGGTTCTTGTCGTAAAACATGGTCTTCTTTTCCAGGACGGAGGCCAGTTCCTTGAGGTCGGGATGGGGATTTTCCCTTAAGTAGGGTTCCAAAAGCTCCAGTTCGTTGAGGGCGCGGCGGGCGTCTCCTCCGCTCTGCTGGGCCAGCCAGCCTGTCACGTCCGCGTCCTCCTCAAAACCCAGTTCAGCCGTGCCTTTGGAGATGATCGCGCGCAGATCCTCTTCGGCCAGCATTGACAGCACGAAGACGTGGCAGCGCGAAAGCAGCGCCGGGATCACCTCAAAGGAAGGATTTTCCGTGGTGGCGCCGATCAGGATCACGCTGCCGGATTCCACGTAGGGCAGGAAGGCGTCCTGCTGGGATTTGTTGAAGCGATGGATCTCGTCGATGAAGATGATGGTACGCTGGTTTTGGTGTTTGTGTGCGTATTGGGCGTCCTTCATCACGGCCTTGACGTCGTTGATGCCTGAAAGTACGGCGCTGAACTGCACGAAGCGCAGGGCGGATCTTTTCTGGATGATGCGGGCGATGGTGGTCTTTCCGGTTCCGGGCGGGCCCCAGAGGATGAAGGAATGGTATTCCCCGCTGGCGATCATCTTGTTCAGGAGCGAGTTCGGGGCAACCAGTTTGCTCTGCCCGCGCAGTTCCTCTAAAGACTGGGGACGCAGTTTTTCCGCCAGGGGCGCTGTTTTTTCCGCTGCCTCCGCTTCCTCGAAGAGGTTGGTCTGGTCCTTAGTCATCCATGAAACCGTTCAGCTCGCTGGGATCGTACCACTCCAGGGCGCCGTGGATCCTCTGCATTTCGGTGAGCAGCAGGGTTTTATGCCCATCCTCCTCAACTGCGAGTTTGAGCAGCATTTTCTTCAATTCCGGGTCCCGTGTGTCCGCGGCGAAGGCTTCATAATGCTGGCGGGCTTTGTCTTCCCGGCTGATGGCAAAATCCAAAACCTTTTGCGGATCGCCGAGATCGAGTCCCTGTAGATCCTGGGCCAGCCCGCTTTCCACCTCGATCCCGAGGCCGGGGAATTCAGCGGCGAAAGCCTGGCGCAGTTTCTCCTCGTGAGTCTTTTCCAGCATGATCAGCTCGGAAAAGAGGGCGCTGGTCTGGGGATTCCGGAAGCTCTTGGAGAGTGCCAGGTACAGGTTTTGGGACCTGAGCTCCTGGCTGATCGCAAGGCGGTATAGTTCTTTTCTATCCATGGTTGTACCTCTATGTAGTCTGGCGGATGAGTTCGATCGCGTTGATGCGTTTGAGCCGCCGCAGGGGCAGAATCACGCTCAGCAGGGTGATGCAGTATGATACCAGGACCACCATCAGGTAATCCGTGGCCGCGATGCTGACCGGCAGCGGGATGGGGCTGGCTTCGCCCATGTCCAGGGTGAAGACGCCAAAGTGTTTCTGGATCCCCAGCAAAGCCGTGGCGAGCAGGATCCCCAGGAAAATGCCCAGGGTGGAAAGGATCAGGGATTGGTATAAAAAGAGGTCGCGCAGGTCGTTTCCGTGATAGCCGAAAGCCTTGAGCAAACCGAGTTCCCGCTTTTTCTGGGCGATGGATTTGAGCATGTTTCCCGTAAGGTTGAAGGAAGCGATGACATACATGAACAGCATGATCACGAACATCATGTATTTTTCGAAGCGGATGGCGCCATACAGGCTGGAATCATAAGCGCTCCAGTCCTCGATCTGATAACCCGGCAAGCTGGAGCGGAGTTGTTTGGCGTAGGACGCGGTGCGATTGAAATTGGGTGTCCGGACCTCGATGTAATCCACCTCTTCGCCATAGCCGCTGAAAAAACGGGCCGTATCGAGGGGGATGTAGCTGAAGGTTTCGTCATATTCGGGCATGCCGGCGGAAAAGACAGCCACGACCTTCAGGGTGCGAACTTTGGGCAACAGGCCAAAAGGCGTGGGGATGTCGAACAGGGGGGAAAGCAGCTGGACCTGATCGCCGGGCATCACATTCAGCCTGGCAGCGAGTCCCACGCCCAGCGCGATGCCGCCCGCGGCAAATTCCGGTCCCGAGACGTTTCCAGCCAGCAGACCCTGGGCGTCCGAGCCGCCGAATCCCTTGCGGGGCTGGAGAGCAGCGCTGGTCTGGCTGTGCAGGGCCGGATCGATCCCGAAGGACAGGGTGCTGAAGATCGCGCTGCCTTTTCTGAGCACAAGTTCGTTGCGGATCAACGGAGAGGCTATAAAACCCTGATCTTGGAGTTGCTGGATGATGGAAGCATGCTCCGCCAGGGGTTCGCCGTCCCGGCCGCTGATCCTGATCTCGCTCAGGGTGCCGACGATGCGGTCGCGGATGTCGGCCCGGAAGCCGTTCATCACGCTGCTCACGCAGATCAGGGCCATTACCCCGAGCGTGATCCCCGCGACAGTGAGCCAATGCGACCTGTCGATCAGATTGGCACCCCTGCCGCGCAGGTATTTCAGCGCCAGCCAGAACTTGCTCTTGTTGTTTTCCATCAGAGCGAGGATTATGGCCCGCCCACATTAGTCAAGAGTTTTCACTCCCGGTCCCCGCGGTCATTGAACTTGGTAAATTGTCGAAATTATCTTGGTCTGCCGTGATCCCGGGGAGTTTGGAGATAGTGTTCAGAGCAGGAATTTTGGTGTGATATCCAAGCTAGATCGGGTTGTCGCCATAGCTTTCCAGATAAGCCAGGACGAGCATTCTAACCTGTTCCAGGGCTTGACGGAAGATCGGCAGGGCAACGTTTTCTGCTTGATCGGTGAACGGGGCGGGATCATCGATGCCGATGTGGATGCGCTTGACGGGACGGGGAAAGACGGGGCAGGATTCTTTGGCATTGTCGCAAACCGTGATCACCAGGTCCAGGTCGTCGCGGCCCAGAAACTCGGTCACAGATTTGGAACGCAGGTTGGAAGTGTCTATTCCTAATTCCTCCAACACCTTGCGGGCCAGGGGATTGACCTCGGAAGGCTGCGTTCCCGCAGAATAAGCCATCCAATTACTACCCAGAAAGTGATTGATCATGGCCTCCGCCATGAGGCTGCGGCAGGAATTTCCCGTGCAGAGTATCAGTACGTTTTTCATTTCGATCTCCTTATCTGGATGGAAACCAGTGTGACGTTTTGTTGGCGATCTTTACCAGGGTCAGCATCACCGGAACTTCCACCAGCACGCCCACGATCGTGGCCAGTGCGACGGGTGAAGAAGTGCCAAACAGCGAGATCGCCACAGCCACCGATAGCTCAAAGAAGTTCGAGGCCCCGATCATACTGGCCGGGGCAGCGATGCAGTGCGGCAGCCTGATCTTGCGGCTGGCCAGATAGGCAATGAAAAAGATCAGGAAGGTCTGAAGCGTCAGAGGAATGGCGATAAGGACTATATGCAAGGGATTGGCGAGGATCACCTGGCCTTGGAACGCGAAGATGATGACCAGGGTCAGCAGCAAGCCGCCGATGGTTACATGCTTGAACTTGGGCAGGAACCTGTCTGTGAAATAGTCCAAGCCGCGCTTTCGGATCACAGAAACCCGGGTCATGTATCCTCCGGCCAAAGGTATCACTACAAACAGCACCACGGAGAGCAGCAAAGTGTCCCAGGGGATCCTGATCCCGCTGATGCCGAGAAGCAGCGCCACGATCGGAGTGAAGGCAGCCAGGATGATCAGATCGTTGGTTGCCACCTGGACAACTGTATAAGCGGGATTTCCCTTGGTGAGGTGGCTCCAGACAAAGACCATCGCAGTGCAGGGCGCTGCCCCCAGCAGAATTGCCCCGGCCAGATAATCCCTTGCCAGTTCAGCCGGGATCAGAGCCTTGAATACAACAAAGAAGAAGAACCAGGCGATGGCATACATCGTGAACGGCTTGATCAGCCAGTTCGTGATCCAGGTCACATACAGCCCGCGGGGATTTTTGCCCACGTTCTTGATGCTGGCAAAATCGACCTTCATCATCATCGGATAGATCATCAGCCAGATCAGGATCGCGATCGGCAGCGAAACCCGGGCGTATTCGAATCTTCCCAAAAATGCTGGAATTCCGGGCAGGAACTTGCCGATCACAATTCCCGCCGCCATGCACAGGATCACCCACAGGGTCAGGTATTTCTCAAAGAAACTGATCCCTGGCGCTTGCGTGGTTTCGGTTCTCATCACCTACTCCAAGTTTTCAGGTTTTTTCAATTTATCCACAGCCGCCTGAAAAACCATGTCCGCCGGAACTTTCTTCACAGCTTTGGCGATGTTTATGGCCAGCTTGATCTGCTCATCGTCAAGTCCGGCTTTCCTGGCTTGAGGAATATGGTGCTCGATGCAGGCGACGCAATTACTGCCCATGGCAGCGCCGATTCTCACCAGCTCTTTCTCTATGTTCGTAAGTCTTTTCATGTTCCACCTCTGAGGATTTGAATTTGCCTAAGCTCTACAACAAAATGTTAAACGCAAAACCCGATATCACAGCAGTCATAAATACGGCCAGAACAATGGCCGTGACGATTTTCTTCCTGAAGATGCTCGCCAGCATGCTCATTTCCGGAATTGCCATACCTGCGCCGCCTATGATCAGGGCGATGACTGCTCCGATGCTCATGCCCTTGGAAAGGAGGGCCAAGCCGATCGGGATCGCGGTTTCTGTCCGGATGTATAGCGGAATGCCGATAACAGCGGCAATGGGAATCGTCCAGAGGCTTTTCCCACCAGCGTATTTCAGCACAATATCCTGGGGAAGATAGCCATAGATAATCGATCCAATTCCCACGCCGATCAATAGGTATACAAGTACGGATTTGTAGTCTTCCCAGGCTTTGAGGAATGCCGACTTCAGTTTGGCGGCAAAGTTCGCAGGAGCTTCCATGGCCTCTCCGCAACAAGAGCAGAGGGGATTATGCTTGATTTGATCAGCTCCCCAGACTCTACCCAGAAATATCCCGAACAGCACAGAAAGGATGAAGACCAACACGAAATAGATCAGGCATGCTTTCCATCCCACCAGGACTATCAGCATGCCCAGGATGATGGGATTCAGGAGTGGTGAGGCTATAATGAAGGACATCACTGCTCCCAGGGTTACTCCCACGTCCAGAAGTCCCTTGGTTAGGGGTATAGTTGAGCAAGCACAGAAGGGCGTAATCGACCCCGCGATGGCACCCATCACATTACCCCAGATCCCTTTACCTGACATCCATTGCTTGATCTTAACCTGGGACACATGCATCAGCAATAGTGCCACAAGTGTACTGATCCCGATGAACAAAATTGTCAATTCAACTGTAATAATCAGAAAATACTTGATGGTCAGGCCAAGTGTGTTCACGCGATCCCCCCATGTCTGGATTTATTACAAATACAGGGTTCCTTGGGTTTCGATATCATGTCGATGACTGAATGAAGGTCCCTTACTTTGTCCTGATCGATGCTGTAATACATCCAAGTGGATTCTTTTCTGCCCGCCACCAGCTTGCAGCCAATCAATGCCTTCATGTGATGGGAGAGAGTGGATTGGGACACCGTCAGGCTTTCCAGTATGTCACAGGCGCACATTTCCCCGCACGAAAGCATATCCAAAATTTTCAAACGGATCGGGTTGCTGAGAGTCTTGAAGAGTTTACTTGCTTTGCTATAGTCAGTCATTTTCTGCTCCTCAATGCGTTTGGTATCCAAGAAAACCATATATCGATAATAGTCAATATTTATATGCGTCGATATATGCGCCAAAAGGTCACTAACGGGCACACTATCTTGTTTTCTCAGTTACTCTTGGGTTTGGTGACCCCGATCTTCTCAGCCAGCATCCTTTCGATCTCTTCCTTGGGGTAGAAACCCTCGTGGCGGAAGAATTCACGGCCGTCCATATCCAGGAAGACCTGGGTGGGCATCACCCGGACTTTGTACTGCGGGCCAGCCCAGCGTTCCTTATTAAGATCGTGGAAAATCACTTTCACCAAGCCCTTGTATTCCAGCTCAATGGCTCGCATCACTGGCTGCATCATCCGACAGGGGATGCAGGATTCGGCTCCCAGTTCGATGAAGGTGACCAGGGGAACCACTTCTATCGGCTGTTCGGGTTCCAGCGTGGTTTTTTCCTCTGGTTTGGGAGCGGCGGGTGGATTTGGGTTGTTTGTTTCCGCGGGTGGCGCGATCTCATCAGTTGTGGCGATGGCAGGATTCTCCGAAACCACGCTATCCGGATTTTCTGCCTGATCGTTGTTGTTTTGGGTGTTTCCGCTTTTGGCGCTGCAAGCAGCAAGCAGCATCAGAATGGTTAACAGGATGAGTATCCTTTTCATGTGTTTACCTCATAATCCTTGGCTGGATAGTTTCTTCAGCAACATTTCCAGTATGGCCGGGTCGTAATCGAAGGTGGGTTCCTTACGCACGCCCAGTTGGGTGATGATCACGTGGTTGAAATGGGTTTTTCCCTGTTTTTCAAACATCTTTTTCAGGCAGCCGACTTTGCAGCCGTCGATCAGAAGGTCCCTGGGCGTGGCTGGATCGGCCTCTTCGCCGCAGGAGCAATCTCCGGCGCCCACACAGACTGAACAGCCCATTTTGTAGCGCCCGGCCTGATGGAGGGCGACTGTGAGGTCCAACGATATGATTCCCACATTGCTGGCCCCGGCGCAGGCGTACGCGCTGGAAGGGGCTTCGTTGGTGACGCAGCCACTGTCGCAGGAACCGGTGTCGCCGCAGGAGCAGCCGCAGCCGCATTTTTCGTCAGCCATCTCAAACTCCTTTGCCGATCAGCTTCTTGATCTCTTCAGAGGAAAGAAGTTTCCCGCTGGCGACCACCTTTTCATCGATCACCAGGGCCGGGGTCAGCATCACCCCGTAATCCATGATGGCGCTGAGATCGGTAACTTTTTCGACGGCAGCTTCGATGCCAGCGTCTTTAAGGGCCTGGAGGGCGTTGGCCTCCAGCTTCTTGCATTTGGGACAGCCTGTCCCCAGTATCTTGATTAGCATTGTTATCTCCTTATATGGGTATGAATTTCTTTAATATGAGGTAGAGTCCTGCGACAAAAACCAGCACTCCGCAAACGATCCGAACTATCTTGGTCCCCTTTGAATTGCTGCTCCATTTCAAATATGACTGCACCGAGCCGGCAAATGTCCCGGCCAATATGATCACCAGGCAGTGGCCGATAATATAGGCCAGAACGAGGGTGAGGGCAAAAACGAATTGCGATCCGGCGGAGCTGAACACGATCCCCAGGATCGGGGCCATGAAGGCGAAGGAACAGGGCCCCAGGGCTATTCCGAGCAGGAAGCCGAGGCTCAGAGCGCCCCAGATCCCCTTCCTGGCTGAATTTCCCATCCCACCGCCAATGAAGGACGGCATCTTGAAAACATCGGCAATGAAGAAAGCCATGATCAGGAAGATCACGCCCATCACCGGCTCGGTCCAGTTTCCCACGTCGCCAAGCATTTTGCCCAGCAGCCCGGTGATCAGGCCGATCAGGGCCATCATCGCCAAAATACCCAGGGTGAAAAAGGTGGAGAGCTTCAGCGCTTTGCGGGTGTTCAGGTCTTTCTGATTGTCCAGATAGCCGATGATCAGAGGAATGCTGGCCAGATGGCAGGGACTGAGCAGAACGCTCAGTATGCCCCACAGGAAAGCGGCCAGCAGGGCGATCCCCGGATTGGAGGCCAGCGCCTGGCTGAGTTGGGTAAAGATCTGCAAAATCATCCGAACACCGCTCCAAAGACGAATCCGGTGAAGGTGGACATGATCACGACCAGGGCGATGAAGGTGGCGGTCTTCTTAAAACCGAGCACGGTGTTGATCACCAGCATGCTCGGGAGCGAGAGCGCCGGACCGGCCAAGAGCAAGGCCAGTGCTGGCCCCTTACCCATTCCGCTGCCCAACAGGCCTTGCAGGATGGGAACTTCGGTGAGGGTGGCGAAATACATGAAGGCGCCGGAGATGGAGGCAAAGAAATTGGCCCAGAGGGAATTTCCGCCCACCGCTGTTTCGATCCAGGATGAAGGGATCCAGGCCTCCTGACCCGGCCTGCCCAACAGCGCGCCAGCGATCATCACGCCCATAAAGAGCAGCGGAATGATCAGCTTGGCAAAATCCCAGGTGGAATTCAGCCAGTCCTTCAATTCGCCCTTTTCAAAGATGAGGAACAGGCTCAGTAGCACCACTCCAACTACATAGGCCAAAGCAGGCTGGGAAGGGAAAAGCAAACCGGCCAGCACCACGCCGGCAGTGATGATCAGCACCTTGTGGAGCTTGAAACTGTAAAAGCGGTGCAGGCTCAGGCCCAAAAGAAAGGCGATCACGCCGGCCACGATCCAGCGCCAGGCATAGACCCAGGCCATGAACCCGGAAGCCGTTGCGCTGCCAGGCTTTGCCCAGTTCAGGGTGATCAGGATGAGGATCATCAGGCCAAAATAGACGACCGTCTTCCAAAGCGGCTGGCCTTCGCCCTCAGATGCGAAACCCGCGCCATTCTGCTGGCGCTCGTTTTCCTCCTTGCGGAAGATCAGATGCATGATCAAGCCGATCACGATGCTGAAAAAGATTGCTCCCACGGCCCGCGCGACACCCATCTGCAAGCCCAGAATGCGGGCGGTCATCACGATCGCCAGGATGTTGATCGCCGGTCCGGAATAGAGGAAGGCGATGGCGGGGCCGAGTCCGGCGCCGCGTTTGTAGATCCCGCTGAACAGGGGCAGGATCGTGCAGGAACAGACTGCCAGGATGGCGCCCGAAACCGAGGCCACGCCATAGGCGAGCACCTTTTTGGCTTTGGGCCCCAGATAGCGCATCACGCTGTCCCGGCTGATGAAAACACTCACCGCCCCGGCGATGAACAGGGCCGGGATCAGGCAGAGCAAAACATGCAGACGGGCGTATTCCTGCAGCATGAAAAAGGCTTCGTGCAGCCCGTTCAGAAAGCGGGGCGCGGTGAAAGGGATGAAATAGGCGGCCAGAAACACGGCCAGCATGACCCCCAGGATCTTTACTTCCTTCAGTTTGTCACTCATGATCTATCCTTGGTTTTTCTAACTTCGATCACACATCGGTAGATGTCCAGCACACAGGGGCAGAGCAGGCCGTAAAAGACCTGGTTGTTCTCTTTGCGGCTGTCGATGATTCCGGCGTTGCGTAAAACAGCCAGATGCCGCGAAACTGTGGACATGTCCGCTCCGATCAGTTCTTGGAGTTCGCAGACGCAATGCTCTTTTTCGTTGAGCTTGTCCAGGATAAGCAGCCGGGTGGGATGCGCCATGGCTTTCATGATGACCGCCATCTGCTCATATTTGCTATCAGTTGGCATTGTTGACACCTCTATATTGGCATAGTGGTTGCCTATTTTGCCAAACAGCCAAATACGTCAAGAAATATTTCATTTTCGGATCTTGAATTGGATCAAGCCTATCCGGTAAAAAAGATTCCGTGATATCTGCCTCAAATGACAGTGGACAAAATGCCAGATCCAGTGTTCGAGCGGTACCGGACAGGATAAAGATTGAGTTTCCGGGTGTTATGATTGTGAAATCCTGAGTATGCCTTATATTGTACTAAAAGCCATAAAGGAGTATCTGCATGAATAAGCACAAGCAGGCAAAGGGTATGAGTTGGGTAAGATTTACGGCCATGATAGCAACTTCGGTCATCATCATGTTTTTCTTAATGTATCAGCTCATCCATTCACTTGACCATGCCACATTTAGCCTGAATCGTCTGATTGCCTCATTGGTGATGGGCTGCGTCATGACAATTGTGATGTTAAGTTTCATGTGGCCGATGTATGAGAATAAACGCCTCAAGATCGCGATTATCATCGTGGCAATTGTTGGCGGCAGCATCCTGTTTTACATGAACAGAAGTCAAACACTGATCAATGATGTCAGCTTCATGAAAGCGATGATACCCCATCACTCAATTGCTATCAACAATGCGCGCAATGCGAATATCAGCGATCCGCGCGTCCGTGAACTCGCGGATGATATCATTGAAGCCCAAATCCGCGAAATCAATGCAATGAAATTGCTTCTTGACGATATAAAGCGCAACGGCGAACGTGGAGACGAAACTGTGCTTCCCGCACGTTCCGCCGAAATTACACCTGCAATTGAACAAACTGCCAAGGAGTATTTGCGTTAATTAATGACATGGAAATTGGATGATTACGAAATCCATATTCCAAGTTTATATGCATCAAGAAGTTGTCTTGGTCCCCATACTATGGCTCCCCTTATCATTACGGTGTCAATACGGACTCATTACGGACTAAGTCCGTATTGAGTCCGTAATGATAGCGTAGTGATAGGGAGAGCGATGAAGCCCGGGCAGGACAGTTAATGCTTTTAAAACTAACTCTATCATACAGATAAGGAAGGGGAATAAGCTCTGTTCCTTCGCGTGCTTGTCCGGAATTAGCTGGGGGACTCGGATAAGTTAATCGCCGGCAGTGAGTTATGATTAATTAGCGGAAATGAACAAATTCCGCTTGACAGATATAGCGGCGCTTATTATTTTGCATCCGGGCATTAAGATTGATTTCCTTAAGTCCGGATAACTGATCATTGGAGGATAATATGATTGGCGACAGAATCAAATCCCTGCGCAAACAGCTGAAACTTTCGCAGAAGGAACTGGCCGATTCCCTGAAAATCAACGCCTCGGCGATCTCCCAGATGGAGAGCAACAAGATCAAGCCTTCCTTGCAGACTCTGGCCCTGCTGGCCAAGGCCCACGGGGTCAATTTGCACTGGATGATCACGGGCAAGGGCCCGATGTTCGGAGGCTCCGGCGCTACCGTGAGCTCGACGGAACGCAGGCTGGACAAGATCCGCAGCTTCATCAACGATGAGCTGGCCATACTCGTGAAGTCCAAAGAGGAACTGAATTCCCAGGACGTTGTAGACCTGCGCGTCGTCGGAGAGATCGCGGCCGGCTTGCCAGCCGAAAGCATCGACACGAGCATGGACGTGATCAGCATGAGGCGCAGCATGATCAATGGAGAGGAGGAAGACTACATTGCCCTGCGCGTGAACGGCCACAGCATGGAACCGATGGTCTGCAACAACGATCTGGTGGTGATCCGCCGCAGCCAGGACTGGGAGAGCGCCACCGGAAACATCTGCGCGCTGCGCATCGATGGGGCGATCACCCTCAAAAGGCTCAGCTTCGACGCGCGCAAAAAGCTGATCGTCCTGCTGTCCCTAAACGAGGAATACCAGCCCCTGCTGTTCAATCCGCAGGAGCATCAGGACATAACTCTGATCGGAATGCTGCATTACCTTTACCGCAAGATGTGAGGGGGATGTAACCGATGCTTACAATTATTCTGGTGTTATGCGGCCTGAGCGCCATTATCGGGATTGTGCTGCTGGTCCTGCTGTTCAAGAAAGGCTCGGAAAACGCGGCCTTGAGAGATTCCTTGAACAGGATCGGCCAATCCCTGGAATCCTTTGAACGCTATCTGCGGGATGATCTCCAGCGCTTGCGGACAGACCTGTTGGGCACGGAAGCCGAGACGCGCAAAGAGCTGCTGGCCCTGCTTTCCAGCCAGAACGAGGCCGTAAAAAACGAACTACGGATCAACCGCGAGGAGACAGGAACCGCGCTCACCAAGCTGAACCAGCAGATCAACTCCGACGCAGCCAAAAACCGCGAAGAGCTTGGCCTGGCGCTGAACAACCTGTCCGAATCCCTGGCCCGCAAGCTGCAGGACCTGACGAATACCGAGCAAACCCAGTTCGAGTCTTTGAAAAAGGCGCTGGAGGACCGGATGGAGCAGATCCGCAGCAACAACGAGACCAAGCTCGAAGAGATGCGCAAGACGGTGGACGAGAAACTGCACGAGACCCTGGAAAAGCGCCTGGGAGACTCATTCAAGCAGGTGAGCGAGCGCCTGGAACTGGTCCACAAGGGCCTGGGTGAGATGCAAAGCCTGGCCAGCGGGGTGGGCGACCTGAAGAAGGTCCTCAGCAACGTCAAGACCCGCGGCGTGATGGGCGAGATCCAGTTGGAGATAATTTTGGAGCAGATGCTCACCCCGGAGCAGTATGTGCGCAATTTCAAACCCCACAAGCGGCGTGACGACGTGGTCGAATTTGCCGTCCGACTGCCCGGACGGGACGAGGACCAGGAAGCGGTCTATCTGCCCATCGACGCGAAATTTCCGATCGAGGACTACCATCGGCTCGTCGAGGCTTGGGAGATCGGGGATGTATCCACCGTCGAGGCAGCTCGGAAAGCCCTGCAGAGCAGGATAATCGGGTGCGCCCGCGATATCCGCAACAAGTACCTCAATCCGCCCTACACCACCGATTTTGCAATGCTCTTTCTGCCCATAGAAGGGCTTTACGCTGAAGTTTTGAGGGATCCCGAGCTGTTTGAGGTCCTGCGGCGCCAATACCAGGTGATCGTGGTGGGGCCAACGACATTCGCGGCGATCCTGAACAGCCTGCAAATGGGCTTCCGCACCCTGGCGATCGAAAAGCGCACCGGCGAGGTCTGGAAGATCCTCAGCGCCGTGAAGAACGAATTTGGCAAGTTCGGCGAGGTTTTGGAAAAGACTCAGAAGAAGCTGCAGGAAGCTTCCAACACGATTGAAACAGCCAGCCACCGCAGCCGGCAGATCCAAAAGAAACTGAACAAGGTGCAGGACCTGCCCACGGAGGATACGGTCCACATCCTGGAACTGGAAGAAGGGATAGCGTCGCTGGATGCTGATGAAACCGGGCCTGAAGACGATTTATCTTGACAGTGGCGGCGGTGTTGGTAATACTGATCTTTCATTAATAAAATTATGACAAACCAGGAGGTTTGAAATGTTTCTAACCGGAAAACAAATGGGAGAGGTGTTCTTGAAGGCGAAAAAGCAGAGGTTTGGGATCATCGCGTCCAACGTGGTGTTTGATACCCAGATCCGCGCCATCATCCAGGGCTACGCAGCTGTGAATTCCGACGGCCTAATGCAAATGAGTAGCGGGGCCTGCAAATACGCGGCCGGCGAATCCCAGGACATCAAGGCCGGAGCGCAGCTTATCTCCGCGATGGTGAGAACCTTTGCCGCACAATTCAAAAACAGCGGGGTGGGGCTGCATATCGACCACGCCACGCCGAATTACTTTGATTTCATCGTCTACTGCATCGAAAACAAGCTCGTGACCTCGGTGATGATCGACGCCTCGAAAGAAGATCTGGTGGAAAACATCCGCATCACCAAAGAGGTGGTGGATGTGGCGCACCGGCACGGGATCATCGTGGAAGGCGAGATCGGGCATATCAAGGGTACCGAGGACGAGATCGTTTCCGAAACAGAGCTTTACACCAAGCCGGAGGAAGCGCTGGAATTCGTGCAGAAGACCAATGTGGACCTCTTCGCGGCTTCCGTGGGCACAAACCACGGCGTTTCCAAAGGCGAGAACATCGTTCTGCGCCTCGACCTGATCAAGGAGATCGATGGCCTGCTGATCCGCCACGGAGTGGAGCGCGGTCTCGTTTTACACGGGGCTTCCGGGCTCACAGACGAGCAGCAGATCACCGCCATCGCCAACGGGGTGGTCAAGATCAACAAGGACACCCACTACCAGATGGACATGGCCACAGCCATCCAAGCCTATTGGGAAAAGGAAAAATACGCCATCGTCTGCCCTCCGGACGTCGATCCCGCGGCCTATATCCCCAACAAAAGCAAATTCGATCCCCGCAAATGGCTGGCCAAGGGCGAGGAAAGGATGCAGAACACGGTCACGGGTTTCTGCCAGGTGAGCGGAAGCGCCAACAACAGCATTTTATCCTAAAGGAGCTAATATGAAAAACGTAGCAATCAACGGTTTCGGACGCATCGGACGCCTCGTGCTCCGGGCCGCACTGAAATACCATCCCGACATCAATGTCGTTGCCATCAACGACCTCACCGACGCCAAGACCCTGGCCTATCTGCTCAAATACGACAGCGTGCACAAGATCTTTGACGGCGAGGTCGGCCACACCGACAACAGCATCATCGTCAACGGCAAGAACATCCGCATCTATTCCGAAAAAGACCCGGAAGCCTTGCCCTGGAAAGAGCTGGGCGTGGAACTCGTTATCGAATCCACCGGAGTTTTCAACTCCCGTGAAGGTGCTTCCAAACATCTCAAAGCCGGAGCCGCAAAGGTCATCCTCACCGCCCCGGGCAAGGACGATGTGGACGCGACCGTGGTCATGGGGGTCAATCACAATACCTTGAAACCCGAACACGCCATCGTTTCCAACGCTTCCTGCACAACCAACTGCCTGGCCCCGGTGGCCAAGGTTTTGCACGATAGGTTTGGAATCGCCAACGGATTGATGACCACGATCCATTCCTTCACCAACGACCAGCGCATCCTGGACCTGCCCCACAGGGACCTGCGTCGCGCGCGGGCTGCTTCCATGAGCATGATCCCCACCTCGACCGGCGCGGCCAAGGCCATTGGCCTGGTGATCCCGGAACTGGCCGGAAAGCTCGATGGCCTGGCGATCCGGGTGCCCACACCCGACGGCTCGCTGGTTGACCTCTGCGTAAATCTGGAACGCGAGACCAGCAAGGATGAGGTGAACGCGGCCATGAAAGAAGCCGCGGAGACCTATTTGAAGGGTTATCTGCAATACTCCGAGGAACCGCTGGTTTCCATCGACATCGTGGGAAATCACTATTCCTCGATCTTTGACGCTCCTTCCACAAACGTGAAGGGAAAACTGGTCAAAATATTCAGTTGGTACGACAACGAATGGGGCTATTCCTGCCGCGTGGTCGATCTGCTGGATTACATGAGCACGCTCTAAAACGATCAAATTGGGGGCGGCAGGTCTAAGCTCCTCCGCCCCTTTGGTTTGCTATGGCGAAGTATTTCTACACCTTTGAAGGACGCACCAAAGGACCGGTCTCACCCCGGCAGATCATGTCCCTGATCCTGGATGACGTTTTGGACAACGATTCCTACGTGATGGATTCCAAGTCACCGCATTGGATCAAGATCAGGGACATCCCGGATCTGATGCGCTACCTGCATGAATCCGATTTCAAGCTGCCGACTTCCGACGTGGCTGAAGAAGATCTCTATGTCCTGGACGAAAAAGCCCCTGTTTTCTTCCATATCCCCATCAGCCGGCTGATCGTCTGTTCAATTGCCTCGCTGGGCCTCTTTGAGTTTTACTGGCTCTACAAGAACTGGCACTATCTGCGCTGGGTGCGCAAGGACAAGAGTTTTGGGTTTTCATTTTGGCGCGACGCCAGCAACCCCTTCCGCGTGGTCGACATTTTCCGCAAGATAGCGCTGGACAAGGAACTAAACAGCGTCTTATACAGAGTTTACATTCATATGTCATAAATAGAGATAGCTGCAGTGACTCAAAGATGCTACTGTATCGTCATCCAACGCCTCAAAGACACAGACCATTTGATCCATCATTTGCTTGAGCGAATCAAA
>JAHYIU010000016.1 GCA_019429425.1 Candidatus Syntrophosphaera sp. | reverse complement strand
TAAAGATATTTCTTATCAATTTGTTAGACCACATTTTTGTCCATCTTTTTGCATTCGGCGACTTCGAAATCTCGCTTCTGTGAGCTTAAAATCAAAAAGTAATGCCAAACAATGCCTCAAGCCCTCACCGTGTCTTGGAATGTATTTTCGCACATGACCCAAATCATTCAACCGATGGACATAATGTATAGGTTATTCGTTTTAAGGTAAGTGATTATAACATTAGCATGCCACTTTTTTGGGGGTATGCCTTAAATTTAGTAGCTGAAGAGATCATTGATCTCCTCCCGGCTGAGGGTGGAAAGCACGGTCTGAGAGTCGGAGACGACCTCGTCGAAGAGCTGGAGTTTATGCTGCTGCAGGTTTAGGATCTTTTCCTCCACGCTGCCTTTTGTGATGAGGCGGAAAACCTGGACCTTGCGGGTCTGGCCGATGCGGTGGGTGCGGTCGATGGCCTGGTTTTCGACCATGGGGTTCCACCAGGGGTCGTAGAGGATGACTGTGTCCGCGGAAGTGAGGTTGAGCCCGGTGCCGCCTGTCTTGAGGCTGATCAGAAAGAGCTTGAGCTCCGGATCGGTCTCGAAGCGGCGCACCTCTTCCATGCGGTTTTTGCTGTGCCCGTCCATGTAGGCATAGCCGAGACCCAGGGCGTCGAAGACGCGGCGGATGATCCTGAGCATCTGCACGAACTGGGAAAAGACCAGGATCTTATGGCCGCTGTCCATGGCGTCGCGCACCAGTTCGACCAGCTGTTCCAGCTTGGCGGAGGCCTCGATCTCGGGCAGGATGTCCGGATTGGCCAGATGGGGATGGTTGCAGACCTGGCGCAGTTTGGTGAGGGCGGCCAAAACATGCACGAAACTGAGGTTGGCTGCCTCGGGCGTGTTGAGCAGCTTTTTCTGCACCATGTCGATGATCTGGAGATAGAGTTTTTCCTGGACGGGATGCATTTTGCACCAGGAGACCTGTTCCTGTTTGTCCGGCAGTTCCAGCAGCACCTCTTTTTTGACCCTGCGCAGGAGGAAGGGGGCCACAGCCCGTTTCAGCTTGGCCGCGCCGCTTTCGGGATCTTCCAGGTAGTCGTTTTTAAAGCGCTTGAGGTTGCCCAGGTAGCCCGGCATCAGGAAATCGTAGATGGACCAGAGTTCGGTGAGATTGTTCTCCACGGGGGTTCCGGTCAGGGCCAGACGGTTGCGGGCGGGGATCTTCTTGATCGCGTAGGTGCGTTTGGCGCTCACGTTCTTGATGTTTTGCGCCTCGTCCAGCACCATCCATTCGAAGCTTTTTTCCTTCAGGACGGCGATGTCGTTCAGGACCACGGTGTAGGAGATGATGAAGAGCTTGACGTTTGGATTGGCCAGCAATTCGAGGCGGGTTTCCTTGTTGCCTTCAACGATCTGGCAGGGTATGTTGGCATGGAATTTCTCGATCTCCGCGGCCCAGTTGTAGAGCAGGGTTTTGGGGCAAACCACGAGGCTTTGGCTGTCCGGGGCCGAATTGAGGATCACCGCCAGCGCCTGGATCGTCTTGCCCAGGCCCATCTCGTCCGCGAGGATCCCGCCCAGGCGATAATGCTGGAGCATCTTCATCCAGGCGTAGCCGGATTTCTGATAGCCGCGCAAAACGGTGTTCAGATAGGCGGGCAGGGCTTCGGTGCGCTCCAGATGGCCGCGCATGAGGTCGGTGGCCAGTTCGCGCATCCATTCGTCGCCCAGGAGGCGGAAGGAGGGGTTTTCCCGCATATAGCGCTGGTAATAGGGCAGGTTGACCAAACGGGCGCGGTAGACGTTATCGGCCAGGGCTTCGCTTTTCTGGAGCAGCCGTTCGGTCTCTTTGAACACCTCCGGGTTGGAGATGTATAGAATGCGGCCATCCCTGGTCTGGAGAAAATCCTCGTTGGAGCGGAAAAAGCGGCCGAGTTCTTCATGGGTGAAACTCAGGTCCTTGTGGCGGTAGCTGATCTCATAGCTGAACCAATCGATGTCCTCGCTGCGCCGGGCCTGGATCTCCACCTGCAGCGCCACTTTCTGGATGAATTCGCCCCGCAGTTCAGGCGCAATCTCGATATCCCAAGCCTCGTCCTCCAGTTCGAAAAGTGCTTTTCTCAGCCGCGCCAGGGCATCCTGGCCCGAAAAGACCAATTGCGAAAACTGCTCCAACCGGCTCAGGTCGGCCTCCGGCAGGAGTTTGAGCAGCCGCTCCACCTGGGTGAAGACCTCCGGCGGCAGATGGAACCAGGCGTTACCGGTTTCCCCGCCGGATTCGTAGTCGCCGCGGATCAGCGGGGCCTGGAATCTGACCACGGATAGCGGCAGGGTCAGCTTCAGCCCTTCTTCGGAGGCGACCGGCGAAGGATAGGCCAGCTTTCCCTCCAGCACCAAATTATCGCCCAAGGGCTCGACGCGGAGCATGATCCGGGGCCTGGTGCTGATGATGCGGGGCAGGTCGATGGCGGGGTCAAAATCCAGGTAGATGTCGTGCTTGTGCAGTTCCTGGTGCACTATGGTGCGCCAATAGACCAGGTCTTTGGCGCTGATCAGCAGGTCCTGGTCGAAAAGTTTGGCCAAAGCCTCGTTGCCGAGGGGGATGAAAGCTGGCTGGACCTGGGCGCGGAAAAACAGCCAGGTGGGAAAGCCTGGATAAACCGCGGAGAGCTCTTCCACGATCACCGGCATCACCCGGAAATTGTTCTTGCCGGCCGGCTCCACGCGCAGGCTGAGCGGATAGGGTTGGGCCACGAAAACCAGGGTTTCGCCGGTCTCACGCACCTTCAGCCGGCCCTCCATGTTCTGCATCAATCCCAGGGCGGCGGCGAAATCCTTCTTGTAGATCGACCAGAATTTGGTCTTGGCACTGTAGGCGGCTTTGTTGGAGTTGAGAAATTTGAACAGGGCGAGCTCAAGGTCCGAAAACACTTCCAGCATCCGCGCGCATTGCTCCAAACGGGCTTTGTTCATCCCCTCGGGAGGCGTTCCGCCTTGGATCTTCAGCAGCAGAGGGATGTCCAGAGGCTCGTAGGAGCCGTGGTAAAAGCGGATCTTGTCCGTTTCAGGATTGTAGATCCCCTCGATCTCGATCGCGGCCTGCTCATGGATCAGCTGCCAACGCTCATTGCTGCGCAGTGCGGTCCCGTCGCAGGTTTCGACGGCCGGCAGGTCGAAGATGTCCGTGCGCAGATACAGATAGGCGTAGCGCAATACGGAAAGGAAATGGCGGCAGCTTTCCGCGTCCCGGCATTCATGGCAGTGATGGCTTTTGACGGTTTGGGTGGCCGGGTCGTAGACGACGTCCAACTGCGGGCTGAAAAACTCCCGCCGGTCGGGATTGGGGACAAAATGGATGTGGAAGCAGCCCGCTTCGTCGATGGATTTCCAATACTGCAGATCGCCCTTGTCCAGCGCGATCACGGCGTGGTTGAAATACCAGGATGCCGACCGCTCATGATAGTCCTTGCTGAAAAGCCTTGCCATTTTTCCTCGGTGTGCGTTAATCAGTCCATTGGCAGGAGGAAAGGGTTTTTTGTCAACCAATTTCACGCCGCTTTTCATTTTAACTGGTCCCTCTTCCCTGCTGATGCCATCCGGAGGTAAAACTCCATACCAAGGATCTGAAATGCTAAACACCTCCAAGTGTGCCCATCGCATCCCTATTTTATGGCTGGCTTTTCACCCTGATGTTCAGATCACCAACCACTCTCACACCACTGCCTGAGCAACCGCTGATCCAGCGTTTACTTAGTGAGTGGTGGATGAGTGGCAAACCAGTCAAGGAAAAGGGCCGTTCAACAGCTTGATGGCTTGAGGAAACCAAAAACCCCGGAGCAAGGCGTGTCCGGGGTTGGTAATGCCAATGCCAGTTTAGATCAGAAGCCGAACCAGGGTCCGACGCTGATGGTGAGGCCCTGGAAGGCTGTTTTGGGGGAACCAGTGATCTTGTAGTTGTGGTTGTTGTTGTCGGTCAGATACCAGCCGTTGTAGGTGGGGATCCCGTAAAGGTAGCCGACTTCGGCGCGCAGGGCGAACCAGCTCAGCAGTCGGTACATCAGTTCCGCGCGTGGCTGGAGGACGAAATATTCCTTGTTGATGCGGTAGCTGTTGCTGTTTACCTCAATCAGGTTGTCCCAATCGATTACGGTATTGGTATATGAGTAATAGACCTCGTGTCCGCCGCCGCCGATCATCAGTCCCAGGGAGCCGATGAAGTTTTTGCTGAAGGGGACGCGCTTGTCGAAGGTCACGCCCGCGAAAGTGGCATTGTAGCGCAGGCTTTGTCGGGAATCGGCCTTGTCTTCCTTGTATTCATAGGCGGCACCCAAGCCGCCGATGAAGATGCCTTTGCCGACATGGAACTTGCCTCCGCCGCCCTGCATGAATACGCCATTTTCGGTCACGGCGTCTGCTTCAAAGCCCAGGCTGGCGATGATGTAATTGGGATCGTCCACGTTCAGCATGGTCCAATAAGGAAGCCAGGAACCGCCGCCGTAGCCGGGTGACAGCTTCTTCGGGCCGCTGCCCCTGGTCACGGTTATCTCCGGCCGGGGCTGCATGGTCATTTCGAAATCCCGGACCGTGCCCTTGCTCCAGGTCCGCACCCAGACAGTGTCGCCGGGCTTGAGATAGCCGCGGATCCGGTCAAACTCTCCTCTATCCGTGACTTCCTGGCCTTCGACTTCCATGATGATGTCTCCCTTGCGCATCCCGTTTTCCCAGGCGGGGGAATTCTCCACCACGCTGGAGATCAGGATGCCGTAGGGATATTCGTAGCCGATCTCTTCTGCCTTGGCGTCGCTGAGATCATCCACGAAAATGCCGAAGTAGACTTCGCTCGCTGGAGCAGTCATGGTCCGGGTTATGATCCTGATATCGGAATCCTCTTCCGTCCAGTTTTGCGCGAACGCTAGTGTCAACAGCACCGTAAGTGCAATTATGGTCAAAGCTGTTCTTTTCATTCGAACCTCCTATAGATTGGCTGGGATTTTAAGACAAGATATTTGGCAGGGCGAAAAAAGTCAAGGACAAATATATCTGAAAAGGTAAACATCGCAGTCAAGCGCGGACGACAAAACGGTTTGGACTGAACTTACAGAAATTGCTGAGTTTGGGAACCAAAGAAGAGCATTTGCCTCGGTTTCCGCATAAAGTCTTTGCCGGGGAATGTTTTTTGCAACACATTGGGCAAAGATCAATCCTTCTGCAGTCCATGGAGGCTAAATGAAGACATTCACAGCGTTGATGACATTATTGCTGGCCGTGGCAGGCCTGTGCGCCAGCCAAATCGCCGGGATCCCTGTAAGCGAGATACAATCAGCTTTTAGGGCCGATAACCTGAATGGCTCGATGCGGCTCATGGCCGATCAGGGCTATGGAATTTTGCATTACGACGATCAGTTCGCTATCGCCGTCACCCCCGCCGTGCCATATCAAGGCTTGGAGCGGGCGCAATTCCTGTCCGCATTCCCGACCAGGGAAAACCTCTATCTTGTGGGCAAACTGCCTCAAAGCGACAACAACATGCCTCGCGAGGCCGGCAGGGTGCTCCTGGACCTGGGCGCTTCGCTGCTCCTGGAAAGCGGCATGAGCGACGTGGAATTGCGTGGCCTGATCAGAAATCCCTTCACTCTCCTGAGCCTGGAGCCGATCCGCTTTCCGGAAATCGTCCCTGCGCCAAATCTTTCAGAGGCAGCGAGGACCGATATCAATGCCATTCTGTCCCTGGTGAACGTGAACGCTGTGCAGACCAGGATCCAAGCCCTGCAAGACTTCCAAACCCGCTACGCCCGGGCCAGCAACCGCCTCCAGGTGGCCGAATGGATCCGCCAGCAGTTCCTGGCTTTCGGGGTCACGGACGCCCAGCTGCAGACCTTCACCTGGGACAACACCCAGCAATACAACGTGGTTGCCACCATCCCAGGCACCGTCTATCCAGACCAGTACATCATCGTGGGCGGTCATCACGACTCGGTTTCCAGCAACAGCGATCCTTACACCTTTGCCCCCGGGGCGGATGACAATGCCAGCGGAGCGGTCGCGGCCCTGGAAATGGCGCGGGTGATGATGGCCAGCGGCTACCAGCCCCGGACCTCGATCCGTTTCGTGACCTTCGCCGCCGAAGAATTCGGGCTCTGGGGTTCCAAACACTACGCCCAGGACGCCCTGGTATCAAACCAGAACATCCGCCTGATGATGAACCACGACATGATCGCCAACAACAACGCCCAGCCATCCAACTGGCAGGTGCGCCTGATGCCCTATGACGGCTCCATGAACCACAGCGCTTACGCCTCCCAGATCACAGAACAATTCACCACCCTGACCACGTTCTATGGAAACATGAACAGCGGCAGCAGCGACAGCTATCCTTTCTGGCAAAGGGGCTACAACGTGATCTACTTCTTCGAGGCGGATTTCTCGTCAGTTTACCACTCCGATCAGGACATCGTGGCCAACCTCGATCCGGCCTATTGCACGGAGGTGATCAAGGCTTCGGTGGCCTGCGCCGTGACCTTTGCCGAAATGCCCGCGGCGCCATTTAACCTGCAAACCCACGATTGCGGAAACGGAACTTCGATCCAGCTTACCTGGGAGGGCTACAACGACCCCTCGATCGCCTATTACAATGTCTATTACGGCACTTCCATGGCCAACTGGGGCGATCCGCAAACGACGACCGGCACCTCGATCACCATCAGCGGCCTGAACCAAGGCCAGCTCTACTACTTCGGCGTGAGCGCGGTGGACACTTTCAGCAACGAAAGCTATCTCATCTACGCCACCGGAGTGCCCCTCTCCGTGCCCCTCGAACCCCAGAATTTCGCCGATCAGCCCGTGTTCCAGGGCATCGAGCTGAATTGGGACCCCAACGGCGAACTGGATTTGGCTGGTTACAAACTCTATCGCTCCCAAACTGATGGAGTTTTGGGAGATCAGATCGGCGGGACCATCACCGCCCCGGGCTATCTGGACACCGATGTGACCGGCAGCGCAAACTATTACTACTACAGCCTTTGCGCCGTGGACACGGATGATAACGCCAGCCCCTTTGCCCAAGTGGTCAGAAGCCGGCCAATCACCCTCGACCAGGGCATCCTGATCGTGGACGAGACCGAAAACCTGGGCGGGACCAATCCTCTGCAGCCCAATGACGTGCAGGTGGATGATTTCTACAACGAGATCACCCAGCATTTCGACTCAAGCATGCTTGACCTGAATGAGCTGCCCGGCAACCTCAAACTGGCCGACATCGGAGTCTATTCCTCGATCCTCTGGCACGGCAACGATTTTGCGAACATGGACCCGCCCTACGTGGTCCGGGACGTCCTGCAAAGCTATATCGAAGCAGGCGGGAACGTCTTTTTCACTCTCTACATGCCCAGCATGGCCTTCGAACTCAATGCCGGCTATCCGATGGCCTTTGCCCCCCAGACCTACATCTACAGCGTGATCGGCATCGCCGAGGCCGATTACCAAAGCTCGGCCCGCTTCCGCTATGCCGATCCCGTCCACGACCAGTTTCCCCTGGTGCAGATCGACCCGCTGAAAACCAGCCCCAGCCTGAACGGGCACATCATCCGCGTGGAAAGCATCGGCCCGAACCCGGACTGCGCCACGGTCTACAACTATGGCTCGGACTATCTGGATTCCGAACCCATGGGCGCAATGAACAACATGCCCATCGGGGTCTTGAACCTGAACAACAATGGAAAAGTGCTGACGGTGAGTTTCCCGCTCTACAATCTTTATGAGGACCAGGCCAGGGCTTTGGTGGATTACGTCTTCACCGAATATTTCAATGAAAGCTTCTCCTCCGCGGACGATCCCAGCGCCTGGAATATCACTCCGATCAGCGTTTCGGCCAATCATCCCAATCCCTTCAGTGGAAAAACCAGCTTCCGGGTCGAGCTCAAAAACAACGCCCTGCCCCTCGAGGTGGGGATCTACAACCTGCGCGGCCAGCTGGTGAAAACCGTGTTCAGCGGAAACAGCCCCAAATCGCGGGTCCTGGAATGGGATGGTTTGGATAACGGCGGAAGCTCCGTCGCCAGCGGGATCTATTACATCCGCGCCACCCAGGGCGGTAAATCCGTCCAACAGCGGATTGCCCTGATCAGATAATATTCTCGTCAAGAAATAGGATTAGCCAGGAACCCTCTCGGTTCCGGGCTTTTCCCATTCCCAAGATTCCGAAGGTCCGCCCCGTTTTCGTATCCCGCCCGATAACCGCCCGCGGGGTGGGCATCCGGCGGGATACGTCCAGGAAACCAAGGGTCGGAATATCAGGGGGGATTTAGCGGAGCTTCGCCACCCGGTTTGCTGGGAAAGCTAAACAAGGATAAAAAAAGGACCGGCAACTGAGAGCCGCCGGTCCATGAATGATCGAGGATCCAAGGGATCAGCTCCCCAGGGTGGCCACCATCACCGCTTTGATCGTGTGCATGCGGTTTTCGGCCTCGTCGAAGACCACGGAATTGGGGGATTCGAAGACCTCGTCGGTCACTTCCATGGCGCTGAGCTTGAATTTCTCAAAGATCTGCCTGCCGATGGCCGTCTTGAGGTCATGGAAGGCAGGCAGGCAGTGCATGAAGAGGGTGTGTTTCTTGCCGGTCTTCTTCATCATGGCGGAGTTCACCTGATAAGGCTTGAGCAGCTTGATGCGGCTGGCCCAAACGCTGTCCGGTTCGCCCATGGAGACCCAAACGTCGGTGTAGATCACATCGGCGTTTTTCACGCCTTCGGCGATGTCGTCGGTGATGGTGATGCTGGCGCCGACCTCTTTGACCACGGCCTTGCATTTCTTCAGCAGTTTGGCATCCGGGAACAGCTCCTTGGGGCTCACGATGCGAAAATCCATGCCGGTCTTGGCGGCGCCGATCATGAGGGCGTTGGCGACGTTGTTGCGTCCGTCTCCCACATAAACGAAGACCATTTCATGCAGAGGCTTGTTCAAATGCTCCATCGCGGTGAGGAAATCGGCCAAAACCTGGGTGGGGTGGTCTTCGGTGGTGAGGCCGTTCCAGACGGGCACTCCTGCGTATTTGGCCAGCTCTTCGACTATCTCCTGGCCAAAGCCGCGGTATTCGATGCCGTCGTACATGCGGCCCAAAACCCTGGCGGTGTCGGCGATCGATTCCTTCTTGCCCATCTGGCTGCCCGTTGGGCCAAGATAGGTGACGTGCGCGCCCTGGTCCAGAGCGGCCACTTCAAAGGCGCAGCGGGTGCGGGTGCTGTCCTTTTCAAAGATGAGGGCGATGTTCTTGCCTTGGAGGCGCTGCTGTTCCGTGCCGGCGTATTTGGCTTTCTTGAGGTCCAGGGAAAGGTCCAGCAGGAACTTAATCTCCTGGGGCGTGAAGTCCATCAGGGTGAGGAAATGGCGGTTCTTGAGATTAAACGACATGATATCTCCTTTCATATGTTATTAAGCTTTGAGTGCCAAATTTATGGACTGGGGTTTCAAGGCAAGGATTTTCCTTGTCTGATTTGCCAACCCTGATAATTGTGTTCCAAATGATGCATTTCCCTCGGGAAAAGTGCAGGAAATCGGTCCCGGCTTGGTATAAGGAATAACAACTTGTGCCTTCGGGACGGTTCTCCACCGATCTCAAAGATTAAGGAACGATATGATTATGAAGCGCCTCACTCTGTTGGCCCTCTTTCTGCCCGTGGCCTTGTTGGCCCAGCAATACACCGTCGACGACCTCATCGGTTACGGCCTGCAAAACAGCTGGTCGATGCAAAAATCCGAACTGGGCTACCTTTCCAGCAGTTCCAACCTGAGTTCCGCCAAATGGAACCTGCTGCCGGATGCCAGCCTGGGCCTGAGGGTCGAGAACGACCTTTACAATCAAGCCGCGCCGGCCGTTTCGGACCTGAGCAGCAGCGCCGGGTTCACGATCAGCAAAACCATCAGCCTCAATGACCCTTCGTGGTTCAACTACAAATATGCCAAGCTGGATGAGAAGAAAGCGCGGATGGTTTTGGAAAACAGCGCCAGCAACTATGCCTACAGGGTTTTCTCGGCCTATCTGGATGTTTTGGCCGCGCAGAAACAACTCGCCTCCCTGGCCAGGAACCTGGAGATCCAGACCCGGGTTTGGGAACAGAGCAAGGTGCTCAACCAACTGGGCAAGAACACCTCCTTCGACGTCAAGCAGAGCGAGATCGCCGTGATGAATTCCCGCATCGCCATCATCCAATTGGAAAACACGATCAGCACCAAGCGCAGGGAACTTTTCGGCCTGGTGCGGATGGAAGACGGGGGCCATGAACTGACCGACCTGGATTATGACCCGGATTTCAGCGTTCCGCCTTTTTCGACCGAACAAAGCCTGGGTCTCAAGCTTCTGGAGGCCGACATCCAGCGCGGCGAACTCAGCCGCAGGCAGAATTGGCTGGACTACTTTCCGCGGGTGAACCTGGCCTATAACTATTCCCGCAACCTCGGCGGACAGGACTTTGACTTTGACCACTACAACACCTCGCACACGGTGTCGCTCAATCTCAGCTATTCGCTGTGGAACCATTTCAAGCAAAACCAAGTGATCAAACGCTCCGATTTCAGCCTGCGCCTGGCCGAACTTGACCTGCAAGACCAGATCGACCAAAACGCGCGCCAACACCAGATCATGGATCAGGAACTGCAATATCTGCTGCGCCTGGATGAGCTCCTCTTGGAAAAACTGGAACAATCCAGCAACCAGATCCGGATCGCCGAAGAGCGCTACCGCCTCGGCCTGATCGAGCTCTTGGAACTGGACAAGACCCGCACCGACTACATCGACGCCGATATCGCCTACAACAACAACCGCTATCAGATCCTCGCCAAACAGGAAGCGATCAACCATCTGCTGTCCTTGAAGATCCTGGGCAAATGGTAATGCCCGGCAAGGAAACCGAATCATGAAGAAATATCTGAAATTCATCGTCATCGCCGCGCTCATAATCGCTGCCCTGCTGGCCTACAACCAGGTCAAAAAACATAGGTCCAGGCCGGAATGGAGGACAGACAATCCCTCCAGCGGCACTATCCGCGAGGTTGTGACCGCCACCGGTTCGCTCAATCCCTATGTCTTGGTGGAAGTGGGAACAGAGGTCTCCGGCAAGATCGAAAAACTCCACAAAGATTTCAATGACAAGGTGCGCAAAGGCGAACTGCTGGCCAAACTGGATACCGAGATCCTCTCCGCGAACCTCGAATCCGCCAGGGCCGAAGTGAACAAGGCCACCATCTCCAGAGACCAGGCCAAGCTGGAATATGACATCAGCAAAGACCTTTACGACCGGGACATGACCGCCGAATATGACATGAGGAAAGCGGATTATGCCTACAAGCAGGCCCAGCAAAACCTCGCCAACGCCCAACTGAACTTGCAGCGTGCCCAGAAGAACCTCCAAAACGCCTACATCACCTCTCCCATCGACGGAGTGGTGGTGGCCCGCAGCGTCGATGAAGGCCAGACCGTGGCCGCGAGCATGAGTTCGCCCACTCTGTTCAAGATCGCCAACAACCTGGACCAGATGCAGATCACAGCCAATGTGGACGAAGCGGACATCGGCAAAATCAGGGAAAAATTGCCCGTGGAATTCACCGTGGACGCCTATGCCGGGGAAAGATTCTCCGGCTCGGTGCAACAGATCCGCCTCAACCCCATCACCGAACAGAACGTGGTGAGTTACAGCGTGATCATCGACGCCGCCAATCCGGAGCACAAGCTCTTGCCGGGCATGACCACCAACGTCACCATCATCATCCAAGCCAAGGAAAACGCCCTCCGCATCCCGGAAATGGCCACCCGCTTCACTCCCAACAAGGAACTCTGGAAGCTTTTTGGCCTGAAATGGGAGGACGATCTGATCGCCAGCGCTCGCAAGAAAGCGATCGAAACTGCTATGGCCAGCCAAAATCCCCCATCAGGCAATCCAGGGGAAAAAGCTCAGGCCCAGACTCCCCCAGGAAAAACAGGCGCGCCCAAGGACAGCGCTGCCGTCAGGGCTCCCGGCCAGAGAAGCATGGGGCAAAGAGGGATGGCGGCCAATAGCGGCAACGGCAGGATGGGCAGTTCCATGATCTGGGTCCTGAAAGGAAAAACACCCGAACTGATCATGGTGCGCACCGGGGTCTCCGACGGGGCCTACATTGAGGTCCTTAGCGAGCTTGACCCAGACACAGTTATCATCACGGGAGTCGAATACAAAGAAGCTTCCCAGGTTACCGGAAACCGAGCCATACAAAGCGGGCCCGGCATGAGATTCTGAGCATGGGCAATATCCTGATCTGCACCCGGGGGCTCACCAAGACCTATCTGATGGGCGACATCCAGGTTCACGCCCTGCGCGGCATCGATCTGGACATCCGCCAGGGCGAATTCATAGCCATTATGGGCGCCAGCGGATCAGGCAAAACCACTTTCATGAATCTGGTCGGCTGTCTGGACAAGCCCACATCCGGCTCCTACAGGCTGGACGGGACGGACGTCCACGAGATGGATGAGGCCCAGATCACCCAAGTGCGCAACCGCAAGATAGGATATGTGTTCCAATCATTTTACCTGCTGCCCCGCACCACGGCCTTGGAGAATGTGGAACTGCCCCTTCTCTACTGCAAGGACGTCCACCTCAAGGAACGCCATGAAAGGTCGCTGCGGGCTTTGGACACAGTGGGCCTGGGCGATCGTGCCAAACACTTTCCCAACCAGCTTTCCGGCGGACAGCAGCAGAGGGTGGCCATCGCCCGGGCCATTGTCAATGATCCCGTATTCCTGCTGGCGGACGAACCCACGGGAAACCTGGACACGCGCACCAGCGTGGAAGTGTTGGAATTCTTTCAGAAACTGCACTCCGAGGGCAAAACCGTAATCCTGGTCACCCACGAATTCGACATCTCCCAATACGCGAGGCGTATCATCACCTTCCGCGATGGCAGGATCATTTCCGATGTTGCCAACCAAAAGCCCCGCAGCGCTTCAGAAGACCTGAAAAAACTACCCCGCCTGGATGAGGAGGAATAATTGTCCGTTTTGGGAATCATCCGTATCGCCCTCAAATCGCTGGCCCGCAATAAAACCCGCACCTTCCTCACCATGCTGGGCATCATCATCGGAGTGGCCGCGGTGATCACCATGATCGCCATCGGCCAGGGGGCCAAAAAAGTGGTGGACGACCAGATCAGCAGCATGGGCACCAATGTCATCATGGTCATGTCCAATTTCACCAACACCCAGAGTACGGCCCGCCAGGCCGCGGGAAGCGGCAACACGCTTGAGGAAGGCGACGTTGACGCCATCCGTTCCCAGGTGAATGGAGTGCTGTACGCTTCGCCGGTCTACAACACCTGGGGCCAGCTCAAACATGGGAGCAACAACTGGCGGGGCAGAATCATGGGAGTGGATGTGGACTATTTCCAGATCCGGGCCATGGATGTGGAAGAAGGCGACTTTTTCTATTCCTCAGACGTGGAAAGCGGAGCAAAGGTTTGCATGATCGGAAAAACTGTCGCTAACAACCTCTTCGCGGGGATCGATCCGGTCGGCAAGATCATCCGCATCCGCAACATCCCCTTCACGGTCAAAGGCGTGCTCAGATCCAAAGGCCAAAGCTCCATGGGCGCGGACCAGGACGACGTTGTCCTGGCACCCTACACGACCACCGCCACCCGCTTGATCGGAGCGCGCTGGCGCTTCATGACCATCGCCGTCTCAGCCCAATCCAAAGACATCATCCCGATGGTCCAAAACGACATCTCGAACCTTCTCCAGGGCAGGCATCGCGGCACCACCGCCGATGATTTTGTCGTCAGCTCCCAAACCGACATCGCCGAAGCTGCCAATACGGTGTCCAACACCATGACCATCCTGCTGGCCAGCATCGCCGGCATTTCGCTATTGGTGGGCGGCATCGGGATCATGAACATCATGCTCGTGTCCGTGACGGAAAGGATCAAGGAGATCGGGATCCGAATGGCAGTCGGTGCCGGAAAGCGCGACGTGCTGCTGCAATTCATCATCGAAGCTATCACCATCAGCATTTTCGGTGGTCTCCTGGGCATCGTCCTGGGCTGGTCCGCGGCTGAGTTTCTTGGCAAGACGATGGATTGGAGCGTGTATGTCACTCCCTGGTCGATCCTCCTGTCAGTGGGATTTTCCTGCGCTATCGGAGTCTTTTTTGGCTGGTATCCGGCCCGCAAGGCAGCCAACCTCAATCTGATCGACGCGCTGAGATACGAATAGAATCGTTTCCTGCATTGCGGCTTCACTTCCCCTGCTTTAGCTTGCCGCGGCTATTTGCTTCAGAGGCAGGGAAATAAGCCTATCCCATCCTATCTCATTCCTTAGCTTTCGGAGCGCGTTGAACTTTCTCCAGTAACACTTTAGCTTGATTGCCATAAACCGACCATTCCATTGTTCTTACAGTCTGCCGATTTTTGGGGAAGCCAGGGAAAATTGTTGCAGAAATCCGCTCGGGGATGCAGTTTTCCAATATGTCCGAAACGTTTACCCAGCCTGATTGAACCGGTTCCAAGCAAAAAATCGCGAAAAAAAATCTTGACAGAATGTTAAGGCATTCATATTGGGTCACTTAAATCAGAAACCTCTAACTGGAGATGTATATGAGTAAGCTTAAAACACTATGTATGTGTATTTTATTGATACCCTTGGGATCAATGATTTATGCTCAGACATCAGATTGGGATTGGGCAACCAAGGCTGGGGGGCCAAGTGTTGACAAAGGAAACGCGATTTCCGTTGACGCCAGCGGCAACAGCTACGTAGCTGGATATTTCTCCGGATCAATTAGCCTCGGCGCCACAACCCTGACCAGTAGTGGCTATCAGGATATTTACGTGGCCAAAATTAGCCCAACTGGTAACTGGCTCTGGGCCCGAAAGGTTGGCGGCACAGGAACCGAACTGGCCTTGGACATAACGGTGGATACAGCGGGCAATGCTTATGTCATCGGCAGTTTCAGTTCGCCGACGGTAGCGTTCGGCTCCACCACCCTGACCCGAACAGCATACAGTTCGAGCGCCGATGTGTTTGTGGCCAAGATCAATGCCAGCGGCACCTGGGTTTGGGCCAAGAAGTTAGGCGGGACCGGCGTCGATGACGGATTGTCCGTGGCCGTCGATTCCAATTCCAATGTATACGTCACCGGGGCTTTCAGAAACACAGTTACTGTGGAAACTACACCAAGCACCACTCTGACGAGCCTGGGGTATTCTGATATCTTCGTGGCCAAACTAAGCTCGACCGGAACCTGGCTCTGGGCACGACGCGCCGGCGGTGCAAATCCTGACAACGGCAACAGCCTTACGGTGGATCCTGAGGGCAATGTTTACGTTTGTGGCGCCTTCAATTCCAACTCGGCGGATTTTGGCCAGTTCACGCTTACCAATACGGGAACCTCCACCAACGACATCTTCGTATCCAAACTCGATACCAATGGAAATTGGCAGTGGGCGAGGAAAGCCGGCAGCACGGGAACCGAAGCGGCATATTCGATCACCAGGGATACAGCCAATAATTTCTATGTAGCCGGCAGTTTTAGCGGAAATGCCTACTTTGGAGACAACATACTCTATTCCTCGGGGGCCTATGACATTTATGTGGCCAAAATCTCCGGAACCGGTGACTGGCTTTGGGCTTCGAAAGCCGGAGGTACTGGCTATGATGGAGCGAACGGCGTGGCTGTTGATGACAACTCCAATGTTTTTGTGGTTGGCAATTTCACCCAAACAGGTCAGTTTGGCAGTTTCAGCCTCACCTGCCAGGGAGATAAGGATGGATTCCTGGGCAAGCTGAATCCGAATGGAGTCTGGCAATGGGCTGAACGGATCGGCGGATCAGCCGAAGACTCGGTCAATGGCGTGGACCTGAATGGCGATCAGGATATCCTCATCTGCGGCGATTTCGAAAACAGCATCCAGTTTGGTTCAACAACCCTGACCAGCAGTGGCGCAGAGGATAACTTCTTTGCCAAAATGTTCAACTCGACCACCGTGTCTCCGACAGTGCATATCCTCTCCCCCAATGGCGGTGAGACTTGGTATGTGGGTTCGGTCCATCCCATCACCTGGACCTCGGAAATTGTGAACAGCGTGTTTTTGGATTACAGCCTGAACAACGGATCGACCTGGAATCCAATCAACACGGCTCCCGTTTCCGCCGGAACGGGAAGCTATGATTGGACCATTCCCAACGTGAGCAGCACCCAAGCCAGGGTGCGGGTCCGTGACGCGGGCGACACAAATACCAATGACATCTCCGATGCCGCCTTTACGATCACCACGGCGCCAAACCCGCCGTCCGCCAATTTTTCCGGTAGCCCGACCAGCGGCTACGAACCCCTGACGGTCCAATTCACAGACCAATCCACGGCCGGAAGCGGAACGATCACAGCCTGGGCCTGGAGCTTCGGAGACGGGGGCAGCTCGACCCAGCAGAATCCACAGCATATCTATCAAAATAACGGAACCTACACCGTCAGCCTGACCGTAACCAATTCCTTTGGCCTGACCGGAAACTACGTCCGGCACAACTATATAACAGTCCAGCCCACGGTTCCCGAGCTCACCCTGCTAAGTGAAAGCAGCCTGGATTTCGGAGCGGTGGATGTTGGTTCCCAATCCGCTTACCAGGATGTGGTCCTATCCAACACCGGAACGGCAAACCTGATCATCAGCGACATTCATTTCAGCGGGGCTCCCCTGCATTTCGAATATCAGGTTTCCAATCCCAACATAACCATTGCTCCCGGGGCCAGCACAACCATTCCCGTTCGCTTCATTCCCCAGGCCGTTGGCGAACTTAACGACATTCTCCATATAGTCAATAACTCGTCCAACATGCAAGTTCTGCAGATACCTCTCAGCGGCATCGGCACGGCCGTGATCTATCCTCCCCAGGCCGCCTTCACTGCCAATCCCACCAGCGGATTGGCACCCCTGACGGTCCAGTTCACAGACCAATCGACTTGTTTGAGTGGACAGATCATGTCCTGGACTTGGAATTTCGGCGACGGATCGACCTCCAACCTGCAAAACCCCACCCATGTCTATGAATCTGCCGGCGTCTACACTGTCAGCCTGACGATCTACACTTCAATGCAGGCGACCTCGACCGCGACCCAGGAAGATTGCATCACGGTGAGCCCGCCGAGCGGCAACCTGAGCCTGCTGAGCGCGTCAACCCTGACCTTCCCGGCCACCTACGTCACAGCCGTCAGTTCCTATCAGCAAGTGCGCCTGCGCAACAACGGCAACCGGACCGTGAACATCACGAACCTCTATTTCTCAGGAAGCGGCCTGCATTTCCAATTCCTGGCCACCGACGAGAACCGGCTGATCCAGCCAGGGGAAACGGACACCCTGTTTGTGCGCTTCGCTCCCATCGCGCGGGGCACCCTGACCGATACCTTCTGCATTGTCAATGATTCGGACAACCTGCCCCTGATCAATATCGCGTTAACCGGAACGAGCAATTACGCGCCGCCCACCCCGCCCACCAATGTCGAGGCATACATCACCGGCGCGGACCTGCGCCTGACCTGGGAGCTGGTGGAACAAGACATCCTCGGCAATGATATCGAGATCGACTACTATGCGGTGTTCGTCAGCGAAAACAACGAGGATACGGGTTTCGTGTTTCACGGCCTGACCTACGAAGAGAACTATATCCACGCTTCTGCCACCAATTACGCAGGCCAGATGTTGTACCGCGTCTACGCCATCGCCGTGACCCCCGACAGGGAACTCGATGACGCTACCCGGCTGGAAATGGACCGCTTCTTTGACCAGAACCTGACCCAGGGAATGAGCCTGGGGGAATTCAGGGCTGTTCTGCGCCAGGCCGAAGATATGTTCGATAAGTAGCTGATCCACTCAGGAATCAATAAGCATATAGCATAGCCGCCCGGTTATCGGAAAGACCCCTGATAACCGGGTGGTTTTTTATGGGAATTTTCGCCATCCCGCAACCCCTTTCCAGGACCCTGTGGCCAGAGTACACTCAGCCTACACATCCCGAACGATATTGGGGATGTGTAGGGCGAAACTTCCGCAGGCATTCGAAAAGGGGATGAGGGCCGGTCGATGTACAACCGGCTGGACGGAAAAGGGATGGGATCCGGAGTGAGCGCCTGGGTTAAGGGTGGCAAATACCGGATCAATCCATGCCGATGACGTCCCTGAGGCGGGCGATCTTCTTTCCGGCGAGGATCCTGGCTTTGGCGGATCCTTCCTCGAGGATGGCGATGATCTCTCCGGGGCGCGAGATCAGGTCCGTATAGCGTTCCCGCAGCGGCGCCAGATGGGCATTCATCACCTCAAAGAGCTCCTGCTTGGCGTGCCCCCAGCCCATTCCCCCGGCCAGATACCTCTGGCGCAGGGCTTCGATCTGCTCCTGTGAGGCAAAATTGCGGTAGAGGGAAAAGATGGTGCAGGTGTCCGGATCCTTGGGTTCCTCGACGCTCTGGGAATTGGTGACGACGCGCATGACCAGCTTGCGCAGCTCCTTTTCCGGGGCGAACATGGGGATCGTGTTGCCATAGCTTTTGGACATCTTGCGCCCGTCCAGGCCGACCAGGGTTTTGCTCTCCGGGGTGGCGATCGGCTGGGGCAGCTTAAAATGCTCCCCGCCATAGGTGAAATTGAAGGTCTGGGCGATATCCACGGCCATCTCCACATGCTGGAACTGGTCGTTGCCCACGGGCACGAAATCGGTGTCGAAAAGCAGAATATCCGCCGCCATCAGCACCGGATAGGTAAACAGGCCCATGTTCACGCCGTCATCAGGATCGCGCCCGCTATCGCTGTTGGCCTGGAGCATGGCCTTATAGGCGTGGGCGCGGTTCATCAAGCCCTTGGGCGTGAAAGCCAGGAGCATGGCCAGGAGCTCGAAGGTCTGGGGCACCAAAGACTGCTTGTAAAAGAGCACTTTTTGGGGATCGAGCCCGGAAGCCAGCCAGGCTGCGGCGATCTCCAGGGTCATCTGCCGGATCTCGGAGGGGTCCTTGCAGGAATTGAGGGCATGGTAATCGGCGATGAAATAGCGCGCCTCGCAGGTTTCGGATAGTTTCAGCGCTGGCTTGATGGCGCCCAGGTAGTTGCCGATATGGGGGATCCCCGTGGGTTTGATGCCGGTCAAAGATACTTTCATTTTGTTCCTCTCAATCAGTCCAGACTTCGCCAAAGAGGTCCGCGTCGATCACGTCCGTGATCTGGACGGAGCGGATCTCGCCCGGCTTCAGGCCGCTACCGCGCACATAGGTGCCGCCGTCGACTTCCGGGGCCTGAAACCAGGCCCTGCCGAGATAAAGGCCCTCTTCTTCGCCTTCGGTCCGCTCTTCGATCAAAACCTCGATGTTTTTGCCCACATACTCTTCCAGCAGAGCTGTCATGCGTTCGTGCTGCAGGCCCAGGACGCGGTTTTGCCGCCTTTCCGCCGTTGCCCGGGAAACCTGGTCCGCCAGTTCCGCGGCCGGGGTTCCCCCCTCTCGTGAATAGAGGAACACGCCCAGATGCAGGAAGGGGATCCGGCTTACGAAAGACCGCAGCGCGATGGCTTCGGCCCTCGTTTCGCCGGGAAAGCCGCTGATCAGGGTGCTGCGCAAGACCGCCTGGGGCAGTTCCTGCAATATTCCCAGGAACATGGCTTCGAGCTCTACGCCGCCTTTTTTGCGGTTCATGGCCTTCAGAATGCGGTCCACGCTGTGCTGGATGGGTATCTCAAAATAGGGCAGGAGCTGCGGATGGCGCTTCCAGAGCGATAGCCAGCCCAGCTCAAAATGGTCGGGATGCAGATACATCACCCGGATCCAGCGATAGGCCGGAATCCCCAGTAGTTGTTCCAGAAGCTCGGGCAGGGCTTTGCGGCCATAGATGTCCAGGCCGTAATTGGCGGTGTCCTGGGCAATCAGGATCAGCTCCAGGAAAGGATCGCTTTCGCCCCCAGCCAGCGTTTCGGCCTCACGGACAAGTTCCTCGATGGGCACGCTGCGCATGTCCCCGCGGATCGAGGGGATCGCGCAATAGGAGCAGTTGTTGCCGCAGCCGTCGCTGATCCGCAGATAGCGGTGATATCCGCTTTGGATAGGCGTCCGGCCCGGGTGTCCCGCTTTTTCGAGGCCCAGCCACTCTTCCAGCGCGAAAAAATCCTTCAGCCCGATCCAGGCGTCAACCTCGGGATAGACGGCGCGAAACTCCTCCTGCCCCCGGTTCATCACGCAGCCGGTCACCAGGAGCTTGTCGATCAGGTTCTCCTGTTTCAGATAGACCAGGTCGCTCAGCACCAGGTCCAGTTCCCGTAAGGATTCCCGCAGGAAGGAACAGGTGTTGACCAGCACCAGGTCCGCCTCTTCGGGGATCTCGACCGCTTCCAGTCCGGCTCGTTCCAGGATGGCGGCAAATCTCTCGCTATCCACCAGGTTCTTGGCGCAGCCGAGGCTTTCGATATAATAGGTTTTCACGACAAAGGATGGATGAAGAGCCCGGAACGCAGTTTGGGCTCGAACCAAGTGGATTTGGGGGGCATGATCTGGCCCGCGTCGGCGATGGCGATCAATTCTTCTATGGAAGTGGGATACATCGCGAAGGCCACAACCTCGCGTCCGCTGTCCACGCGGCGCACCAATTCCTCCAGCCCGCGGATCCCGCCCACAAAGTCGATGCGCTTGTCCCGGCGCGGATCGCCGATGCCCAGGATGGGATGCAGGAGGTTGTCCTGCAGGATGGAAACGTCCAATGAGGCCACCACGTTCGCGGCGTCCCAGCTTCCGGGGCGGGGAACGAGGCGGTACCAGGAATTGTCCAGATACATGCCGATCTCATGGGTCTGCTGAGGCTGATAGACGGCCGGGTAGAGGATCTTGGTGAGCTCGAACTTCCCTTCCACCAGATCCAGGAATTCCTCCTGGGAATGGCCGTTGAGGTCTTTCACCACGCGGTTGTAGTCGAAGATCTTGAGCTGGTTGTCCGGAAAGATCACCGCCATGAAAAAGTTGAATTCCTCCTCGCCAGTGTAGTCCGGATGCTGTTCCCGGCGCAGTAATCCCACCTTGGCGGCGGAGGCGGTGCGATGGTGCCCGTCGGCCACATACAGATATGGCATTTGGGCAAATGCGCCACTTATGGCGGCGATGTCGTCAGCTTCGTCCAGGAGCCAGAGCGTGTGGCCGATCCCGTCGTCGGAAACGAAGTCATAGACCGGCTGGTGGCTTTGCTTGACCTTCCCGACCACAGTGTCGATCACCTCGTTGTGCGGATAGGTGAAGAACACCGGCGAGGCGTGGGCGTCGCAGGCGTCGACGTGCCGGATGCGGTCCGCTTCCTTGTCCGCGCGGGTGTGCTCGTGCTTTTTGATCAAGCCGTCCATGTATTCGTCCACCGAGGCCAGGCCCACCAAGCCGTTCTGCTCGCGGCCGTCCATGGTCTGGCGGTAGATGTAGAACATTGGCCGGGAATCCTGCTTCATGTAGCCCTCAGTGGCGTATCTATCGAGGTTTTCCCGCGCCTTGGCATAGACCTGGGGATCGTAAAGATCGGTCCCCAAAGGAAGGTCGACCTCGGGTTTTTCCACGTGGATATAGCTCAGCGGGTGTTTTTGCACCTCGAGCCGGGCTTCGTCGGAATCCATCACGTCATAGGGCAGCGAAGCGATCGCCGCCGCGTGCTCCGGCACCGGGCGCAAGGCCCGGAAGGGTTTGAATACTGCCATCTGGGGCACTCCTGTATATTGTTATTGGTAATATTCTTTGAGAACTTTGATCATCGCCGCGTGGTCATGGGTTCCGGCGGTCTCGCGGATCGAGTGCATGGCCCAGAGCGGATTGCCCACGTCCACGGCCGGAATGCCCAATTGGGCGGAAACGATCGGCCCCACCGTGCTTCCGCAGAGCAGGTCGCTGCGCATGGCGAACTTCTGGGGCTTGACCCCGGCGTCTGCGCAGAGGGCGCTGAAACGCTTGCTGCTGGCGGCGGTGGAGGCGTATTTATAGGAGGCGTTCCATTTGATCACCGGGCCCTGGTTCATCACCGGGGAGCAGGCCGCGTCATACTTTTCCGGATAGGAGGGATGGTAGGCGTGGGCCATGTCGCCGGAGACCAGGAAGCTCCCGGCCAAAGCGATAAGCTGCTCTTCCCGGCTGAGCTTCAGGGCGATGCTGATCCGTTCCAGAATGCTGGCCAGGATCGAGGAATCCGCCCCCTGCGGGGTTCCGGAGCCGATCTCCTCATGGTCGTAGAGCACGGCCACGCAGGTCGCCTTGGGCTGTTCAGTTTCCAGGATGGCCCGCAGGATGGCGTGGCTCATGCCCAGGTTGTCCAATCTTCCGGAGACCACGAGGCTGCCGTCCAGCCCGCCCAGAGTGGCTTTGGCAAAATCATAGAGAAAGAGTTCCATCTCCCCGATCTGTTCCGGGCTCACGGCCAGTTCCCCGGCCAGAGCGGCCAGGAGGGGGTTCCCGGCGCTGGAGCCGGTGTTGAGGATCGCCTGCAGGTGGATCTGCTTGTTGTATTCAAAGCCTTTGTTCACCTCGCGGTTGAGGTGGATGGCGGCGTTTGGGATGATGGCCACGGACTTCTTCAGGTCCACGGGGACGATGCTTGAAGCGCCGTCCTTTGTTAATGCCACCTTGCCGGCAATGCCCAGTTCCCGGTCCGTCCAGGTGCTGAGGATCGGCCCGCCATAGACCTCCACGGCGATCCGGGAGATCCCGGATTCGGTCTTCAGGCTCTCCGGTTTCAGCTTCAGCCCGGGGCTGTCGATATGGGCGGCGGCGAGGTTGAATCCCGTCTGCGGCAAAGGTTCGGAGCCCACGATCCATGCGATGACGCTGGTCTGGCGCTGGACAAAGTATTTTCCGCCCGGTTTCAGTTCCCATTTATCTGTTTCCAGGAGGCGGGCAAAGCCTTTTCCCTCCAGGCGTTTCAGGATCTCGCCGGAGGCCTGGGCGGGCGTGGGCGAGCCATCCAGAAAAGCGAGCAAATCATTTATATGGCTGTTCATTTGGCTACTCCAATCTTCAGTTTGGGCCTATCTTTTTCAGCCCCGCAATCCTGTCAAAGGGATAAATCGCTCAGCGATAGAGATACCGTTTGACCTTCTGGGTGGGCGTTTTCTGGAAGGGCTCGTTGACCACCTCGATCCTCACGATGCGGCTGAAATCCGAGAGCGCCTTATTCACGTTCTGGCGGTTCTCCTCCATAATCTGGGCCACCTGGGACTCTGGGATGTGGTCCTTGTCCAGGGCTTCCAGATCGGGATAGACCAGCGCGTGAAGCTGCTTGTCCCTTTCCAGGACCACCGCCTCCATCACATAGGGCAGGTTGTTCAGTTTTTGCTCCACCAGTTCCGGATAGATGTTTTCCCCGCTGGGGCCCAGGATCACGTTTTTGCTGCGGCCGCGCAGGTAGATGAACCCGTCCTTGTCCACGGTGCCGATGTCGCCGGTGTGCAGCCATCCGTCCTTAAGGTATTCCGCGGTGGCCTCCGGATTGTTGTAATAGCCCGTGAAAACCGCGTCCCCACGCAGGAGGACTTCGCCGGGGGCCTTGGCGGGATCGGGGGATTCGATTTTGCACTCCAGGGATTCCACGATCCTGCCGCTGGATTCGAAGCGATGCTCAAACCAGCGCGCGTAGCTGATCAGCGGGCCGCATTCCGTCATGCCGTAGCCGATCGTGAAGGGAAACTTTATCTTTTTCATGAAGAGCTCGATCTCCGCGTTCATCGGCGCCCCGCCCGCGATCAGTTCCGTCACGTTGCCCCCGAAAGCCGCCATCAGTTTGGCCTTGATCTTTTTCGCGATCACGCCCTTCAACACGGGGATCTTCAACAGGGCGCGCATCTTCGGGGTCTCGACGATCGGCTGGAGCTGCTTCCGGTAGATCTTTTCGATCAGCAGCGGCACCACCAGGATCACGTTCGGCTTGAGGTCCTGCATCGCCGCCAGGAGCACTTTGGGCGCGGGGATCTTGTCCAGGAAATTGATGTGGTTGCCCCTCGTGACGGGATAGAGCATGTCGAAGGCGCTGGCGTAGGCGTGGGCCAGAGGCAGGAAAGCCACCACCTTCGCCCCCACCTTGAAGGTGAGATTTTCCCGCGCGTAGATCAGGTTCGCCAACAGCGAGCGGTGGGGCAGCATCACGCCTTTGGAAAATCCGGTGGTGCCGGAGGTGTAGATGATCGCGGCGAGGTCCTCGTTATCGCAGACGTCCGGCGCGGAAAAGGCGTAGGCGCCCAGGTTCATGATCTCCGGGGTGTCCGCCAGCGGCTTGATAATCTCCTTGCGGCCGTCAACCTTGTTCACCAGCAGCCGCATGTCGTCCAAGGAAAACACATATTTCGCCTTGCGCAATTGCTCCTCGTCGATGCTGTCGAACTTGTCCTTGCTGATGAAGAGGATCTCGGAATCCGAATGGTTCACGATGTGGGCGGTGTCCTCCGGCGAGAAATTCACCAGGATGGGCACGACCGTGCCGCCAAAGGTGACCGCCGAAAGCCAGATTATCGCCCAATTGCTGCTGTTCTTCCCCGCCAGGGCAATCTTCGAGCCCTTGGCCAGCCCGCAGGCCTTATAGAGATTGTGCAGCCAGACGATGCGCTTGCCCACGTCCGAGTATCTGAGCGCCGGGCCCGGATAGTCAGTGAACGCCTCCAGGTCCCAATAGGCCTTGATCGAATCCGTGAGATAGGGTATAAGCTTTTCGCTGATCATATCTGTCTCCTCAGAATAAAATTTAGATTTTCACAGTTTCAAAACCGCAATTTCCCTGTCAAGATATTTCAACACGCCACCACGCCACCACGACTCCGCGCCACCGCGACATCACTCCGCGGCTCTGTGGCAAACGCTTAATGGCTGATTACGCATGACCCTGAACTACTAATTTTGAATCAAGTTGCCAAAATATCTTGACACGGATTTGGGTGTCATATAAACTGATATCGAGTCATTGTTTTCACACCCAAACAATAACATTGGCTGATATAGTCAGGGTCAAAGGAGTTAGACATGGTCGCAATGCTGATCAACCTGGCGTTCCCGGGCAGCTTCACCCCCTTTGCGCAAAGACCATTTAAGCTCTGTCTCAACCATTTCCACCCAAATCCCCAAAGGAGTTTATCATGATCAAGAACCTCTTTGTATCATTTGCTGTACTAATGGCCATCGGACTGGGAGCCACCCCCATCCAATGGGTCGGGACCACATCCACCAATTGGCACACCGCATCAAACTGGAACCCTGCCATGGTACCAATCAGCGCAGAGGTCATAATTCCCGGCACGGCATCCCATTTTCCCCAGATATATCAAAACGATGCGAGTTGCGCTACCCTGACCATCAACAGCGGCGGAAGTCTGACAATTAGGGACAGTAAAGAGCTGGATGTGAATGGCGAAGTTTCAATTTCCGGGCTATTGATAATGGAAAATCAGACCTGGCTTGATGTTTACGGTCATTTCCAATGGCAGGCAGGCGCGACGGCTGATTTCAGCGGATACGCACAAATCAGGTGCCGGGCAAACATGACCTTCGCCGCTGGTTCCGACGTCCAGATCGATGACGGTCAGATATTATTCCAGCACTCCAGTCAAAGCCTCCATTTGTACAACTACTCGCCTAACACCCAATTAAACCACTTAGATTCTGCCGTTACCTATCCTTCGGCGCTCTTTTACTCCGGCTCATCCACCCATGACCTGGATGTTGTAACCCTGTATGTCCAATCCTGGGCATCTTTTGTTTCCTACTATTCAGGCAACATCATAGTGCGAGGCCACCTTAACAGCCAAAATGCCACGAATAACGGTTTCCAACTCCACGCCGGGACTCTGGTCATGCAGGGTGATGACAAGGCCATCACATTACTATACCCTTCCGACCACTTTCACAATCTTAAGATCAACTCGCCCGGTACGATCAGCCTCATCAGCAACATCAACGTCAACGGCAACCTGACCCTGGAAAGCGGGATCCTCGCGGCCGGAAACAAGACCATCTCCCTGAAGGGAAATTGGGTCAACCAGGCTGGCGCGGGGGCTTTTTCTGCCAGCACATCGCGGGTGGTCTTTTCCGGCGATGCCCACCAGTATTGCAATTCCACCAACAACTTCCACACCATCGAGGTCAACAAGGGCGGCGGCGCGCTGCGCGTGAACAGTTCCTCCGCCGTGGTCACCTGCGCCCAATATGACTGGACTGCCGGCGCGGTGGACGTCCTGCTGGGCACTTTCACCGCCAATCTGCTCTTGGACAACCGCATCGCCGGCAAATGGTATCTGAATCCGGGCGGGACCATCAACCTCACCAATTCCGGCACTTCCCGCTACGTGGATCTCGTCGGTGAGATCCATATCTATGGCGGCGAATTCAACGTTTTCGGCGGAGATGACAATTCCTGGTGGGCGGGGCTGGGAGCCACCCACGTGCATATGGAGGACGGGATCCTGGATTTCCATGACACCGGCGTGTTGATCCAGAACTACCATGCCTTCACCCATGATATCAGCGGCGGGACGATCCGGATGAAGGGGAATTTCTCCATCAACCGAAGCGACTTCAATCCCACCGCAGGCACGGTTGAACTGGCCGGAACCGGCAACGCGACGGTCTCCCACGCCCCGGGATCGAACCTCTACCACCTGACGATCGATAAAAACAGCGCCAACACGGTTACCGCCGTCTCCAACCTGGACATTTACGGCCATTTCGAGCTTTCGGGCGGCAGTTTCCTCGCCCCGGACATGATGCGGGTGGGCAGAAATTGGTACAACAACGTAGGCAGCAACGCCTTTGTCGAAGGCATCGGCAAGGTGGTCTTCTTCGGCGATTCGGGAAGCTACGTTTTTGCCAACGAAGTTTTCTGGGATCTCGAGTTGGACAAGTCCGCCAATAACCGCATCATGAAATTGCAGTACTCCTATAACGGGATAGTGTGCCACTCCTTTGACTGGACCTGTGGCATGCTGATAGTCTCCAGTGGTGCGTCCTTCACCGCCGAAGATCTGTTGGACCCGGGAATATTGGGCATTATCGAGGTTAACGGCGGAGGGACGGTCAATTTGCATCAGGATCCCGGGCAGCGCATGGACCTGCGGGGTAGCGTCGCCATCTCGGAAGGAAGCACACTGAACGTGTATGGCGGCAGCGCCAACTGCAGTTTGTCCTATGGCGGGGACCCGGGTACGCTGATCATGAGCGGCGGGGTTTTGGACTTCAAGGACCGGGGTATCTACCTTCCCGCGACCGGCGATTTCACTGCCAATATCAGCGACGGCGTCATTCGCACCGTGGGCAACGTGATCCTTTACCGGGACGGATTCAATCCCGGCGGGGGAACCATCGAGATGTACGGCTCCGGCAACGCTTCGCTGCAAAACACGGCGGGAAGCAGCTTTTTCAACGTGCTGATCAACAAAACTGCTCCCAGCTTTGTCACCGGCAGCGGGCCGATCGTCATCAACGGCAGCTTCACCGTCGATTCCGGAAGATTCAACGCTCCGGCGCAGATGAGCGTGGCCCGGCACTGGCAAAACAACGTTGGCCCCGAGGGGTTTTATGAAGGCAGCGGCCGGGTGGTCTTCATCGGCAGCCTGAACAGCTACGTCTATGGCGAGACCTTCAATGTCCTGGAATTGAACAAACCCGGCAGCTCGATCTTCGTGCCCAGCGGATATACCCTGAACTGCGCCTCCTACGACTGGAGCGCCGGCACTGTCCAGGTTACCGGCGGCACTTTCAACGCCGCTTCCCTGGAGGATAATTACATCGCCGGAGCCTGGAGCCTGGGCAGCGGAACCGTCAACCTCACCAATTCAGGAACCGGCAGGATGGTCACCCTGGGCGGCGATATCAGCATCAGCGGAGGCGTCTTCAACGTCTTTGGCGGTGCCACCTCTTCAGTTTGGGGCTATCCGACACCCGCCTCCCTCACCATGAGCGGCGGAGTGCTCGATTTCAAGGATACCGGCATCGAACTTTCCCCGTCCTATGCCTTCACCGGAGACATCAGCGGCGGAACCATCCGCACCGTGCTCAGTTTCCAGGCCCAGCGAAGCGATTTCACCCCCACAGGCGGGACCATCGAACTCTATGGAGACTTCTATGCCGTGGTCTCCCACGCCGCAGGCGCCAACCTCTTCAACCTCACCATCAACAAAGCCACTTCAGGCTCCAATGTGGGCGGCAATGGCGCCATCTCGCTCCATGGGAATCTCGACATCAATGGAGGAAACTTCCTCGTCAACCAAAGCGTCAGCGTCCTGAACGCCGCGCCGACCACCATCAACGCCGGCACCCTCAACCTGAACCACAACACTTTCAGCTCGACTGGAGACGTGAACGTGAACGGCACCCTGATCGTGGATTATGGCTCCACCCTGTCGCTCTCGCACGGCAAAAGCCTGACGGTCAATGCCGGCGGATACCTGGAGGTCCTGGGCGGCCCGACCCAACCTGCCACCATCACCCACAACAGCGCCGGGCAGTATTACGCCCTGAGCATCGAAAGCGGAGGCACCATCGCCGCGTCTTACGCCATCTTCGAATACATGAACCGCAGCGGGGTCAACATCAAGTATGGCGCACTCGTGCACGCCAGTTACAGCCTCAACCACTGCACCTTCCGCAACGGAATGAGCACCGGCCGGCTGCTGATCATCAACAACGCCCAGAATTTCAATATCACCGGCGCCAGCTTCCCCACCAGCACCGGAACTTACAACGTATCCAAGAGCGTGGACCAGGGCAGCGTCTTCTTTGCCGGGTGGAGCGGCGCTTTTGGCGGCCCGGGCAATGAGGACGACGCTTTCAACCGCGTCTTCTGGCAGGGTACGGACGTCCCTCCCATCTATGACCTGGCCATCAGCCACGTCCCGTCCGTCAACCAGATCCGGCTGGACTGGACCTATCCGCTGCCGGTCACTGAGTTCAAGATCTGGCGCAGCGCCACGCCCGACGGCACCTACAGCCTGGTGGGGGGCACGGCTTTCAACTATTGGCAGCAGGAAGCCACGCAACCCAGCTATTTCTACCGGGTGACCGCGGTGGTCCCCGATCCCTGATCAAGGCAGGGTTTTACCGATAAGGGAGTCCGCAAATAAAACAAAAACTTTGCCCTTGGCTATTGGGCAAAAGGAGCAGGAAATAAAAGCAAGAATAAGCATCAAGGCCTTGCTGGCACTGGCATTGCTGGCTGGTTTCGTGTTTCTGGGGGCTGTGGCCCCGGAAGAGCGTTCCGACAATGAACTTCCTTTGGGTTGGGATCCCGGCGAAACGCACTCTTGAAACTTTGATCCGGATGGCGGCCAACTCCGGGAAACCAACACCTGGACGGGCAGCTTCAGCCAATACTGGCACACCAACAACAATTGGAGCCTGAGCCGCATCCCCAACTCCACCCATCACGCGGTGATCCCATCCGGAACGGCCTACAGCCCCTATATCTCGAGCAACGCGACCTGCGGCGCCATCACTGTCCAAAGCGGCGCCACACTCACGCTGCCAGCTGTAAATGTAACCGTAAACAACGATGAGAACATCTACGGTTCCCTAATCATGAACAACTCCCTCGGCTACCTGAACAACATTTCCTTCTACAATCAATACATGGCGACAGTCCTGGAAACAAACCTGACCGTGAAAGGGAATCTCTGGATCGGGGGAGCGGGACTGGTCGCTGGCCCATACACGATCACGGTCGCCGGCGATTGGACAAACGCGGCGGGGCCCGAAGATTTCTGGGAAAGTTCGTCCCGGGTGGTCTTCAACGGCAGCAGCCATCAGTACGTCACTTTTTCGGAAGACTTCCATATCCTGGAAGTGAACAAGAGCGGCGGAGCTTTGCGCCTGAACGACTCCTCAACCGTGGTCACCTGCGCCCAATATGACTGGACTGCCGGCGCGGTGGACGTTTTGCAGGGCACCTTCACCGCCAGTTATCTGATCGACAACCGCATCGCCGGGAAATGGTATCTGAATGCCGGCGGAACGATCAATCTCACCAATTCCGGAACCAGCCGCTGGGTTGATTTTGCCGGCGAGATCTACATCTATGGAGGCGAATTCAACGTCTTCGGCGGAGCGGACAACTCCTATTGGTGCTACAGCGGAACTTCCAAGCTCACGATGAGCGGCGGCACGCTGGATTTCAAGAACCGGGGCATCAAGATCTGGCCCGATCATACCCTGGATGAGGCCATTACAGGCGGCACCATCCGCGTCAATGGGCCATTCGTGGTCCTGAACACGGCCTTCACCCCCCTACGGCAACACCCTGGAGATGTACGGTGGCGCGGATGTCGAGCTGTCCCATGTCGCCGGCGCCAATCTGCACAACCTGACGATCAACAAGACCAGCGCCAACACCGTCAACGCAAGCTCAAACCTGGACATCAACGGCAGTTTCAGCCTTTCGTCCGGTTATTTCGCGGCCCCCGCCGTGATGAACGTTCGCAACAGCTGGTACAACTACGTCAGCCCAACCGCCTTAATCGAAGGAACGGGCAAGGTCATCTTTGACGGCATCAGCAGCTATGTCTATCATAACGAGAATTTCCACGAACTGGAAGTGGCCTTGCTCAACAACAGCTATTTCCTGGCAATAACTTCAGGCCGCGTTGTCACCTGCGCCTCCTACAACTGGACATTGGGCGCCTTGAAAGTCCTGGGCGGGACCTTCACACTCGTCGGCAAAACCACCAACCTCTACTGGACCCAAGCCCTGCCGGGAGACGCCTTCTTCTACCGCGTTACGGCCGTTGTCCCCTGCTCCCTGCTGTAGCCGGACGATTACACTGTGGCCGGAGGATTCCGATCCTCCGCCTTTTGGCGTGCCAAACTGGAGCAGGTTTGCAGAGCTTTGGAATCCTCCGGCTACAATCAACCACGCCACCACGCCACAACCCAATTTCTTTGTTATTCATCATTCATTGTCCATTGCCCCATCTCCCGCCGACCAATCGCCGATCGGGCGGTTGCCGGAGGGGTGGTAAGTGAGTGGCGGGCGCTTGCCGTTTGGGAAACTTCCCCTCCATGGATAGTGGGTTACCCAGTTCAAGGAAGAATGAAAAAATGAAGAATGAATAATGATCAGCGGGCCAAATCTACATTGTACATTCTACATTCCACATTATATTTGATCCGCGTGGCAGCCACAGATGGACAATGTGTAAGATTAACAGCATACTGGTCAACCAGTTAAGCATATCAAAAGTGAATCTTACACAATCTTACACAGGACATTGTGTAAGATTTACGCACTGTCCCACAATAAGTTAGCCGAATCTTACACAAAATATCGACCTTCGCCCCAGAGCCGGAGCCAGTGGGGGAGGGATGCAATCCTGGTCCTGCTGAATAAGGCTTATATAGTTATATTTCATATATTTATATATCTTATATATTACATATATTTATATTATATTATTAATTTACTTGATATCCTCTTCCCTCTCTCCTGCAGCATTTACGCCCAATCCCAGTCCTTTGCTCCCCCTCGCACAATGGCCACCAACCCTGTCAACCCCGGACGGGGGGGGGGGTGGAGGGTCGATATTTTGTGTAAGATTCGGCTAAGTTGCTGTTAGACAAAGAGAAAATCTTACACATTGTCCTGTGTAAGATTGTGTAAGATTCGGCTAAGTTACTGATAGACAAAGAGAAAATCTTACACAAGGCTTTGCGTAAGATTCGCTATAATTGTTTTTGGCTCTCTTTCAAACTGAGTGGGTCAGGTTTTAATCAAAGCCAGGAAGGGGGTGGCAAATTCCGATTTGCCACAGCGGTCACAGACCGCTTCTGAAGGCTGCCGTGCTGCCTTTGCCGATTCTCCAGATCGGCAACCCGCTGCTTGTTCAATCCGGATTTGACGCGCCAATCACCCACTCGATTTAAGACCGTTGCACATAGTGATTTTCACTAATAACTTATCTTTCCCACATCTAAATCATTGCAAATTAGACCAGGCAAATGACAGCGAGCTAACGCAAAAGATTAACTGGCAATGCGATACTTGAATCGCGTGAAATCGTGATTATCCAGTTCCTCCAGT